>CACENB010000003.1 GCA_902561015.1 uncultured Pelagibacteraceae bacterium | reverse complement strand
CAGATAAATTTGCTTTTGTGTGTGAAAATGGAAAAAAAAAAAGACTAAAAGTGAATAAAAAAGCAACTTTCAAAAATATGAAATTGTCGGCTGCATTTCACGGCAGTTTATCTTTAAACCAACAAAAAAAAATACCACAAATATTAAAACGAATGCAATTTCCGTGTGCTGATGCTTTAAGTTATTCACATTTTGCAGAGGGAAAATTAGATATTGTAATTCAATGTGGAAATAAAATTTGGGATATCCATGCTTTAATTCCCATAATAAGAGCGGCCGAAGGAATAGTTACCACTTGGAAAAATGAGGATCCAAAAAAAGCAGGAAACATTATTTGTGCGCCGAACAAAAAACTTCATAAAAGAATAGTGAAAATATTAAAACCTGTGGCTAAGTAGCCTTGCCAAGTGTGTTGAGTAAAATTACACCAATAATAATTAATATTATTCCTATAATTCCATAGAGATTTGGGATTTGATTGTATTTAAACACGCCAAATAAAGTTACTGCAGTAATAGTTAATCCGCCATAAGTTGCATAAGTGAAACCAACTGGAATAATATTCATTGCTTTAGATAAACAAAAAATACAAGCAACTATTGATATTACACAAAAAATTGTTGGGCCAATATTTGTAAATCCATTAGTTGATTTTAAAAAACCATTCGAAGTTATGCCCAAGATAATTGCCAATAGAAGAAATATATATCCTGACAAATTACTCATATTCTAAAATATGATTATTTAGTTATTTTATCTACAAATTTTTTAATAGGTGGGCCAAGTATAAGAGCAGCTATGATTGCTATCGGTAAACTTATCATCCAAGCTTTAAGGAATCTGGTGATATAATCTTTATCCATACCAGTATTAATATAAGTAATAATAAGGGTCATAAGCAAACTCATGCCAAAGCCCATAATTAAGATAAAGATAAGATCAAAGTATTTTTTTGAAAATATCATTTTTTAAAAAATTTAATTGCATCTTCCATCCTATCATCACCCCAAAATATTTCGTTTTTAACAACAAAAGAGGGACTACCAAAGATTTTATTTTCTCTTGCAGAATTTGTGTTGGCTAAGTATTTATCTTCAATTAATTTTGTTTTTGCTTCAGATATTATCTCATCCTTATTGAGTTTTAATTCTTTACATACTTCAGAAATACTTGGCTCTATCGCTGGTTCTTTACCCTCTTGAAACCATTTCTTATACGTCAGTCTCACATAATCCACACCCCAACTTTTATCTAATCCAAGAATTGCAATTTGATTTGCTAAATCAAATTCAGATAGTGGGTAGGGCACAGGAGTTTTAGCAAAAAAACCATAACCCTCAGCCCGTCTTTCAATATCTCTCCACATGTAATTTACTTTATTAAGCTTATCCTTTGGAAATGGAATATTATTCATTTCTTTCATAATTACCCGAACGCTAAAAGGTTTCCAATTAAAACTGACTTGATGATTTTTTTCAACATCAAGTATTCTAGTGACTGCTAAATAAGTATATGTGCTTCCAATCGAGAAATAAAAATCAATCATTTACTTTTATTTTGACATAGGAGTAGCGCCAGTCTCCAAACTTATAATCTTTCCATCTTTGTATTTATAAACTGCCATTACTGCTTCAACATTCCCATCATTAAATGTAACAATTGAATGGTGAACTCCAACTTCATCATTTTCATAGACTACTCTTGCTTTATCTTGGTTTATATCACCACTCATTGCCCATTTTATAACATCAGTTTTACCTATGGTATTTCCTGACTTATGCATTGTGAATTTAAAGTCATCATGCAAAAGTTCATTCATAATTGACTCATCTTTATTATTAATTGCATTCGTATATTTCTCTAATATCGACATTTTAAACTCCTTTAATTATTATTCCATTACTGACTGAATTGTCTAAACGGATTTTTTTAATTGGTTTATACTCATCTGAACTATACCACTCTAAAGCTTTTTCGTAACTTGGAAATTTAATAATAATTGTTCTGGGATATGTCCAAACACCTTCAATTACTTTGGATTCACCACCTCTGACAATATATTCACCTCCAAATTTTTTAGCTATTGGTGTTACCTTCTGAACGTATTCTTTATATTCTTCAGGTTTTTTTATTTCTATATTAAAAATAACAAAACCTGGCATTAAAGATCATTTAAACCACATTCTATTAAACTTACAAACGATAGCTGACTTCTGACTTCCATTGCAATCATTATCACTCCTTTGATATTAAACGTAGATTTTATCTGCTAACCCGTAACAAAGTAAAGCACTTAAAATTGTCAAAAATAAAGGTGCGTAAATTGCTTCATCAGAAGTTTTGTCGGTATGTCCAAGTTTATTTATCTTAGTACTATAAAAACCAACTATAAATGCTGATAGGTTTTGTAAAAACACAAGATTAAAAAACCCCCAAGTAGCTTCTACACCATTTGGTCTTATAAATCCTATGTAAATAGCCATCGCAGTCGAGCCAAAAAATATAGAACCAAAAAATCTAACAATACCTGCGCCCGTGTCATGCATTCCATATTGATTTAAAAAAGACTGCGTTTGAAACACACACCTAAATCCATAGTAAGCAAAACCTGCAAAGTGGATTATAAATAAAGTTAAATAGATTATTCCATTAAATTTTTCTAACATTGATTAAAATCCTTTAACTAAATATTGGTCTAATCTCATCTTCAATAGTACCTTCTATTGCAACTTCTTTTAATTGCTCTAAAAGTTTAATATATTCAGGATCTGCAGACATGTTAGCGTCAGCATCATTATTACCTTCAAACATGGGTCCAATTAAAGTCTCCCTTATGGTTCTTGGGTCTCCACCCATTTGAAAAGAAAAATAAACATCATGGTTAGGATAATGTTTTTTTCTAACTGCCGCTAAACCTTTTCCTATTTCCATTGCTTTTCCTAGGCCATCATCTTTTACCCTCATCGTTCTAGTATAAATTACCTTCATTGTTTTTCCTCACTCGGTAAAAATTTAGGCATTTTTATTTAGCATTAAAATCTATAACATCATCTGTACACTCAACAAATTTATGAGGTTCGAAGAAATCGTTCATAGACTCTAACTGTTTATTAATTGCATCTGGATCAGTACCTTTCCACCAACAATACATTGTTAGATTGTCTCCAGGTGTATTCCAGCTCATTTGGCACTTTGCACTATCACTTGTCATTGCTTTAGTCATATCTTCCATAGACATTGAACCAGTAACTTCTATCATTTTAGCTTTTGCTTCTTTTGACTTAAAAGTGTGTGTTACTATATAGTTTTTCATTTTTTTCCTTTCTATTTAACTTTTAAAAAGAGCAAGAGCTTCATTTAAAAATTTTTCAGATTTAGCATGGTCACCATTATTATGGGCATCTATACCCTGATCTTTAAGTTCTTGAGCTTTTTTAATTTTTTCATCAATATTTTTAGCCAACATTGGACATGAACCTGCGTATGCAGAGCTAACAAATAAGACCAAACAAAGTGTTAATATTATTTTTTTCATTTATACTCCTTATAAATTTACTTCAGATAGTTCATATAATTTAGCACTCTCTACACATTCTGCGTAAATAGCTTTCGCGGTAGAATTATTCCCAGTTACAAATTCTTTCATTCCAGCTTCATTATGAACATTCACTTTAAATAACATTCCACTTTTATCTGGTATCATAGCGCCAACAGTTTTTTCTGGATAGGCAACACTTTTTCTAACACCCATTCCTTCATCTGATTGCATCCAACCCATGAAAGTTTCTAATTTACCTTCTTTAAGTTTAAGATGAACTAACATTTCTTTTTCCATTTTTTTCTCCTTTTTTTTGAATTAATACAAAGTTTGAACTACTTTTTTAACTCTTTCAGCTCCATTAGGAACTAAAGCTTCAACAAATGTATGACATTTTTCAGTTTTAGCTTTGTCGTATTTTGAACCGTAATGTTTATCTACAGCTTTGTTTACTCCAGCATCCCAATCTTTTTCTGGAATACCTATTTCAAGAGCATATGTTTTTAAAACTTTTACAGTTGAAATAGATTTTTCTTTCATGCCGTATTCAAATTTTTCACCTGATGGCAGGAAATAGTTGGCCATATAAATTCCAACACAATCCCAAGCTTTAGATTTATCTTCATTACTCATATCTGCATAAGCAGAAGTAAAAGCAAAAAAAGACAAGATTAAAATTATTTTCTTCATAGAACCTCAAAGTTAATTATTTTAATTTAAAAATGTAACTGTTTTGTTACATGCCTGATATGCGATATTATAACCAGCTAGGTACAGGTAAGTTTTTTTCCTTTAAAAATGATTTATTAAACATCTTAGAGTTGTATTTATCTGATTTATCACAAAGAATAGTTACGATTGTTTTTCCTGGCCCAAGTTCTTTTCCAAGTCTAATTGCACCAGCGATATTTATTCCACAACTTGTTCCTAAACTTAGACCTTCATTTTGAATTAGGTCATAAAGTATGGGCAATGCTTCGTGATCGTCAATGGAATATGCATCATCAATTTTTGCGTTCTCAAAATTTTTTGTTATTCTACTTGAGCCAATCCCTTCAGTAATTGATCCACCTTCAGATTTTAATTCACCGTTTTTAATATAATTATAAAGTGCTGATCCTTTAGGATCGGAAAGATAAATTTTAACATTTTTATTCTTTTCTTTTAAAGCATTACTTACACCAGAAATTGTACCACCTGTTCCAGATGAACAAACAAAACCATCAACTTTACCTTCAGTTTGTTCCCAAATTTCCTTTCCTGTTCCTTCATAATGTCCTTTAGCATTAGCAACATTATCGAATTGATTGGCCCAGACAACACCATTATTATTAGTTGGTCTTAACTCATCTGCTAGACGTCCAGCAATCTTAACAAAATTATTTTCGTCTTTATATGGCTTTGCAGGGACTAATCTTAATTCTGCCCCTAGATTTTTTATTGTATCTTTTTTTTCTTGAGTTTGATTATCATTCATTACAATTATTGTTTTATAACCAAGTGAATTCCCTATCAAACCTAATCCAATTCCGGTATTACCCGCAGTACCTTCAACAACAATACCACCTTTAGAAATTAATTTTTTTTCTTGTGCGTCTTTAAGTAATGAGAGCGCAGCTCTATCTTTGACAGACCCGCCAGGATTCATAAATTCTGCTTTACCATAAATGTTACATCCTGTTAATTCAGAGGCAGCTTTAAGTTTGATTAATGGAGTGTTACCAATTGAATCAATAAATGTATTTCTAATATGAACCATTAATCTTCTTTATTATCAGTAACAGCGTAAGGCTTAAATCCTCGTGTAGCATCCCCAATTTTTTTTGCAGGATTACCAGCCATTATAGATTTTTCTGGAACATCTTTGGTTACAACTGCGTTAGCACCAATCAAAGAATTTTTTCCAATAACAACAGGTCCTAGGATTTGAGCACCTGAACCTACCACTACATTTTCTTCTAAGGTAGGATGCCTTTTTGAATTCCTTTGTTCATTTGTATTAATGCTTGGAGATGTCCCTCCAAGAGTAACATTATGATAGATTGTTACGTTATCGCTTATTTCAGATGTTTCGCCAATGACTACACCCATACCATGATCAATAAATAAATTTTTTCCAATTTTTGCCTTTGGATGAATTTCAATTCCTGTGAAAAATCTTGATAATTGTGAAATAATTCTTGCTACTAAATCAAACTTTGCAATTGCAAAAAAATTTGCAATTCTGTGAAAAAATATCGCCTTTACTCCTGGATAAGTTAATATTAAACTTAATTTAGATTTTGCCGCAGGGTCACGGTCGATTATAGATTGTAAAAAATCATTCATGTTGTATTTATTGTGTCAGTAGATTTAGTTTATATAGTTATTTTAAAGGATATTTAAAGGATTTATTATGTACAAAAATACTAATTGTTTTCATTTAGCTATACCATGTGGTGATTTAGAAACTGCTAAAAAATTTTATAGCGAGACTCTTGGATGTAGCTTAAGTAATTCTGAAAAAGAATGGGCTGATGTAGATTTTTGGGGAAATGAATTAACCCTTCATGCTAGTGATCACAAACTTAGTAATGAAAGACACGATGTTGATATGGGTAATGTCTCAGTTCCTCACTTCGGTGTTCATTTATCAAGAAAAGATTTTGATGCTTTGAAACAAAGATTAAAAGATAAAGGGGCAAAATACTATGATGAGCCTTATCTTAGATTTAAAGGCACAAAGTACGAGCAAGAAACATTTTTTGTTAAAGATCCAAACGAAAATATTTTGGAAATAAAAACATTAACAGCAAATCCTGAATAATCTTAATCAAATTACACCAAGGTGTGAAATGACTTTCAGAAGAAATTTATTAAAAATTATTGGTTTATCTTTTGTGTCATTGATTCTGTATCCATATAAGTTGGTACTTTCAGAGACAAAAAAAATAATAAATCAGAACCTTACCAGTAAACAAAAAGAAATTATGTTTAATGAAGGCACTGAAAGACCATTTACTAGCGAATTATTAAAAGAGAAAAGAAAAGGCTTTTATCATTGTGCGAATTGTGGAAACAAATTATTTTCCTCAGAGGCTAAATTCGATAGCGGCACTGGTTGGCCGTCATTTAGTGAAGCTTTACCAGGGGCTTTTAAAACAAAAGTGGATTATTCATTTGGTATGAAAAGGATCGAGTATCATTGTGCAAAGTGTGGGGTCCATCATGGACACGTTTTTGACGATGGCCCAAGCTCAACTGGTAAAAGATTTTGTAATAATGGGTTGTGTTTACTATTTATCCCTGAAACTTGATAATCATTTTTATTTTTTAAAGATTTAAAGTAAGTTCAGAACATTCAAATATCTATGTTATGGAATTTGCTTTATTGGGTTTTTTAACAGGGTTAAGTCTTATATTAGCTATTGGAGCTCAAAATGTTTTTGTTATAGAACAAGGGCTAAAAAAACAACACGTCTTTTTAGTTTGTTTTATTTGTTCTATATCTGATTTTATTTTAATATTTTTAGGAATATTTCTTTTTCATTATTTTACACAATACTTTACTGCAACAGTAGAGTTAATCTTTAACATTTTGTTAATTATTTTTTTAATTCATTTTATATATTCAAAACTAAAATCCTTAAATTCAATAGTAAGTTTTAATGATAGAGTTCATGAAATCTCAAAATTAAATGTTTTCATAAAAACACTTGGTTTTACTTATTTAAATCCACATGTTTACTCTGATACTGTATTTTTTTTAGGAAATTTCTCTAAAAGTTTTATTTTAAATCAAAAAATATTATTCGGAGCTGGAGCTTCAATAGCATCCTTCCTATTCTTTTTTACTATTGGTTATTTATCTAAATATTTATCGCAATATGCTCAAAGTTTAAAAGTGTGGAAAACAATAAATATTTTTATTATTAGTTTTATGAGTCTACTTACAATTTTTGTTATAATGGAAATTATTTATTAGTATATCCATATTTTTTTAATCTTACATCACCAGTTCTTGCATGAGCTTCCATTCCTTCATATCTTGATATTCTTGCTGCAGCAGCACCAACTAGTTCAGTAGATTCTTTTGTCATTCGTTGAAAACTTAAAGTTTTAATAAATTTACCAACAAATAAACCACCAGTATATTTACCAGCTCCTTTAGTTGGTAAAATATGATTTGTACCTGAACATTTATCTCCATAGGCAACTGTAGTTTCTTCTCCTACAAATAACGATCCATAATTTGTTAATCGTTCATAAAACCATTTTAAATTTTCTGTTTGAACTTCTAAATGTTCTGGAGCGTATTCGTCACTAATCTTAACAATTTCTTCATCAGTATCGCAAAGAATTACCTCACCATAATCTCTCCAAGCTGCTTCTGCACTTTTTCTAGGAACTTCGGGTAATTCTGAAATTAATTCTGGAACTCTCTTTAATACTTTCTCAGCTAACTCTTTACTTGTTGTGTATAACCAACATGGAGAATTATAGCCGTGCTCTGCTTGACCCACTAAGTCTACAGCAACTATCTCTGGATCAGCTTTTGCATCAGCAATTATTCCAATTTCAGTTGGACCCGCAAATAAATCTATTCCCACTTTGCCATATAAAATTCTTTTCGCTTCAGCTACAAACTGGTTTCCCGGACCAACAATGATGTCTGCTGGAGGGTTTTTAAATAATCCATTAGTCATCGCAGCAATCGCTGGAACACCACCTAAGTTCAGTATTACATTTGCTCCACAGAGATCAGCAGTGTAGACAATAGCAGGGTGGGCACCAACATTTTCTTTTGGAGGGCTACATGCGATTATATTTTTAACACCGGCAACTTTAGCTGTAGTAACACTCATAACAGCAGAAGCGATATGAGCATATCTTCCACCTGGTATGTAACAACCAGCAGTATTAACAGGAACTAATTTTTGACCTGCATATAAACCATCAGATAATTCAACTTCAAAATCTTGACCATAATTTTTAAGTTGAGCTTCAGCAAATTTTCTTACTCGATCAAAAGAAAATTGGATATCATCTTTAGTTTTTTGATCTAAAGTTTTTTTTATTTCATCAATTCTTTCTTTTGAAACAATTATTTCCCCATCGTATTTGTCAAACTTTTTTGTTAAATCAATACAACCTTGTTCTTTTGTAGTTTCAATGTCTTTTAATAAATCTTGAACTATTCCTGTTGTCTTATTGTCATCTGTTGATGATGTTTTTGGAGATTTTTTTAGATATGTGATAGCCATATTAATTGTTTACTATAGTTGAATTATTTAAGACAATTTCAATTTTATTGCAATCAAACAATTAATCTAAAGCAACAACAGCTGCAGCAATAGAAGCTAATCTTGCTGGAGCTTCATCAGAACGACTGGTTATTACTACTGGAACTTTACCACCAACAACCACACCTGCTGCACACGCTCCACAAAAATATATAAGCATTTTTACTAATCCATTTCCTGTTTCAACACTTGGAACCAGTAATACATCAGCCATACCAGCTACACTATTTTGTATTCCTTTAATAGCCGCAGATTTTTTTGAGATACTATTATCAAATGCTAGCGGACCGAAAACATCGGCATTTAAATTTTCTTTTTTAGCTAATTTAGTTAATTCTTCAGCCTCTTTCGAACTTGGAACACTATCTAAAATTTCTTCAGTAGCAGATAATATTGCGACCTTAGGTTTTTCAATACCAATTCTATTGGAAAAATTTATAACATTTTTAAGAATATGTAATTTTGTTTTTACATTAGGTAAAACATTCAATGCTCCATCAGTAATTATTAAAGGTTTATCCTCTTTTCCTAAAGTCATATGCCAAATATGACTTAATCTGGTTTTTCCAAGTAAACCATATTCTCTTTTCAAAACTTCTTTCATTAGAATGTCAGTATGAATATGGCCTTTAACAATAATTTTGATCTTTTGTTCGCTCGCAAGTTTTGCAGCAATGACGGCTGTATTGTTTTCAATAGGTTCATGAATTATCTCATAATTTGAGATATCCCATTTTAAATCTTGTGCGCACTTATTTATTTCTTTTTCATCACCTATAAAAATTGGCTCAATTAGATTTTCTTTAACAGCATCTTGCACCGACTGCATAGGAAGAGGTTTTCCTGCATTAACAATCCCTGCTTTAACACCTTTCTTTTTATGAGCAACGTTGAGCAAGTTATCAGGACAAATAATTTCTTTTTTGGACAGCATGACTATTTTTTTAAATCTACTAAATCTTTTTTGATAATTTTTGACAATTTGATTTCTTTTTTTACGTTCATTCTAAACCTTTTATCTTTATTTTGACCAGGATACATTATTTCTTTTACTCCTTTTATTTTAGGCAATCTTTTAATCGTTTTAATATTATTCTTAATTCTTGAGGTATAATTTTTGACAAATAAGTTTGTTTTAAATGTGATAAACAAATGTCCAATATTTTGTGGACCTGAAAAATCATCGAAAGGATCCTTAACCTTACCTGCATGATTTCCACCAGTTAAAACACCACTTAGAATATCTACCATCCACGCTAAACCTGAACCTCTAAAACCTGCAATAGGTAATTGAACTCCGTAAAGAGCCTTTTTTGCATCCGTTGTAGGTTTACCAAATTTATCTAATGCAACACCTTTTGGTATTTTTTGATTATTTCTAGCTGCAAATCTAATTTTTCCTCTATTAATTTTTGCAATAGCTGTGTCTAATATAAAAGGTACCTTTGCTCCAGTTGGAGAACCAAAACATATGGGATTAGTTCCAAACAAACTTTTTTTTGCACCATAAGGAGCGATTGCTGGTGGAGCGTTAGTATAAATCATAGTGATTAAATTTTTTTTGACTGCTTGCTCAGCGTAATAACCAGACAATCCATAGTGACCACTATTTTTTACTGCCACTAAACCGATACCTGTTTTTTTGGCACATTCGATTGCTTTTCTAATCGCAAGATCAGCTGCAACGAAGCCAATACTATTATCAGCATCAATGTGAGCTATCGATTGAGATATTTTTTTAACTTTTATTCTAGGTTTTGGATTAATAACTTTTTTAGATATTCTTTCACAATACATTCTTAATCTAGAAAGACCATGACCATAAGCACCAACTAACTCGGCATTAATCAAAGCATTAGCTGAAATAACAGCATGTGGATTAATTAATCCGTAATTTTTAAAAATTTTGATAACTTCTTTTTTAAGATTTTCTGTTTTCAAATTAGCCTTTTCCACGCCATGGAATTGTTTTGTCTATTATTTTTCTCAAGGTGACATCAAATAATAAACCAAGCATTCCCATTATAAATATAGTGATCCAAATAACTTCATATTGAAAATATTTTTTAGCAACGTTTTCAACGAAACCAATTCCAGTTGTTCCAGCTAAAAATTCGGCAGCAACCAGAGTTCCCCAGCACATTCCTACTGCAACTCTTATTCCAGTAAGTATTTCTGGTAAAGAGTTGGGAAAAATTACATACCTCAAGATTTGTTTTTTTGATGCACCAAGTGAGTGAGCTGCATGGATTTTTGATAACTGAGTACCAGAGGCACCAGCTCTCGCAGAAATAATCATGATTGATAATGAGACCATAAATAACAAGAAAACCTTGCCAGTATTATCTATTCCTAAAACCGAAATGATTAAAGGAGCCCAAGCCAGAGGGGGAACAGGTCTGTAAAGCTCAATTAACGGATCAAAAAAACCTTTAGCAAATCTATTTAATCCCATAAATAATCCAAGCGGCACACCAATTAATATTCCAAACACTAATCCTAAAAATACTCTTAAAAATGAATCCCAAATATGACCATAAGGCACTGGTACTTTAAATAGCTTAAAGTCTCCTGTTACTAATTTTAAAACTTGGCCTTTAAAATTTTGTTTCACAATTCCATCTTGAGTGTGAACTGGGTATTCACCAGGTAAAATATCAGCTATCCAATCTGGTAAAATAAAACCAATCATTTTACTAACATCAACCAGTTCTATCCATAGGAGAGGAATTTCTTTGTAACCTACACTCGGTTTAAGCATAAGCATAAACTTATCAAATGTATCTGACGGCTTAGGTAGCCATCTACCAGATCCTTGTTCTGAACAGCTTGGCCCACTTGCAACAATAGTACCAGCTGGAAATAGAAATATATCTACAAATCTCAACCCCCCTTGAGCTTCTTTTAGGGCAACATCAAAATTGATAATTGCATTTTGCATTTCGTTTAACGCATTGGGTGGATATATACTTGCAAATTCTATTCGTCGTGCAATTTTAACAATATCTTTAGCGTAAGTTGAAGCTACTTCTTGAGTATCATCTAAATTTTTTCGATAAGCTTTGATCTCATCTTTGAGCTCTTTTATTTTATCTTTAAATTGAGGATTATGATTTCTTAACTTAAAAAATTCATCACTAATAATTTGTAATTCTTTTGCGGCAGCATCAAATTTTAAACCTCTTTTAGTCTCTGGAACTAAAGGTACTTCGATAGTATTTTCTATAGACCCCGTTCCAGATTGAACCTTTATAATTCCCCAATCTCCTTGCTCACTTACTGCTTTAAGTCTTTCGTTTGCCTCTTGCTCTGTTTCAAAAGGATATTCAGGTTTTCTGAAATTTTCTGTTAATAGGTTAATTTTCCCAGTGATGTCATCTATTTTGAATTTTGTCTCATTTTCAATTAAATCCTCATTAGTTAATAAAGGAATTAGCTTAATAGTTTTGTTGATAAACTCTGTAAGATCTGTTTTTTGTTGCAAGTTAAGATCATCAGAAAGTTTGATTTCATTTAAAGTTGCTTTAAGATTTTTATTTTCTTTCTTAATTTGAGCAGTGCTTTTGAATTCTCGTTCCTCTATTGGAAATTGATATTTTAAACCTAATAAAGAGTCGTTAACTTTTGCTACTTGGCAAAGTTCATTAGCAGATTTTGGGTAAAAACCTTTTGCAATATCCCAAGAATAGTAAAGCCATACCAATAATAGAAAGCTACTTCCGACTATAATCCAATGAGTACCACCTCTTGCTCTTTCAGGATTTCCAAAAACAGCATCTACTTTTTCAGTTTTGATTAACCTTCTTCCATAGAGAATACAGCCAATAACAGCAAAAAAAATTAAAAATGTGACTATTTGAGTTAACATTTAATTGTCTTTCCCCATAATTTCTTCTTCCATATTCCAAATCATCTCTAATATTTCTTCACGTTTCGCAGAAAAATCTTTGTTCTTTTTAATCTCTCTTAGATCTTCTTTCAGTCCCATTGAGGCAAATGGAAGATTGTATTCTTTATGAATTCGCCCTGGTCGAGGCGCCATAACATATAATCTTTCACCAAGTAAAAGAGCTTCTTCAACTGAGTGGGTGATTAAAATAATTGTTTTCCCTGTCTCTTTCCAAATTTTTAAAACTAGAGACTGCATTTTTTCTCTTGTTAACGCATCAAGGGCTCCTAAAGGTTCATCCATTAAAATTAGGTCAGGATCATTAATCAAACATCTTGCAAGAGCAACTCTTTGCTGCATACCACCAGAAAGTTGATAGGTTGGAGTATTACCAAAACCTTTTAAGCCAACTATTTCTAACCATTCATCAACTTTTTTTTGAGTTTCAATTGGATCTTTTTTTTTCATTCTTAATCCAAAGTTGACATTTTCAGCAACCGTTAACCATTCGAACAATGCACCTTGCTGAAAAACCATACCTCTCTCTACACCTGGTCCATCAATCTCTTTACTATTTAAAGTAATACTTCCGGAAGTTGGTCGAATAAATCCTGCGGTAATATTTAATAAGGTTGTTTTTCCACAACCTGATGGTCCAAGAACTGTTAAAAGCTCTCCTTTTTTAAGAGTAAAATTTAAATCTTTTAAAGCGTGAACAGTTTCTCCTTTCGGAGTTTTAAAAATCATATTAAGATTTTGAGAAACTAGATCACTCATCTGTTCACTTTATATTAGAATTTATAGTAAAAAAATAGGCACCAATTTAATAAAAAATTGGCGCCTATTTAAATTTTAATTACCTTAAAATTACAAAGGTAAGAAACTTGTATCTACGTTTCCTCTTGGTGTTCCCATTCCTTTTAAGAATGCATCAAGATTTCCACTTTCCATAGAACTTTTTGTTTCCTCTGGAGTTAGAAATTTGAAACCACTTAAAGTTTCTTTCATGTCAGGAATTTTCATTTCTGAAGCTTTTGACATTGCATTCATATCGCTTTTTCCGGCTCTATATCTTGCATTAGCTTCATGAGTTACTTCAATGAAAGTTCTCAACATTCCTGGATTTTCCTTCATAAACTTTGTAGTTACAGAAGTAATATCAATCCCTAGGATACCTGCATCTCTAGCTTCTTGAACTGTTAGTAATCTAGATCCAACTGCAACAGCAGCTTTAATAGAATTACCACCAAACAAACATGCCATTACAACATCACCACTTACTAAAGCAGCAGCACCTTCTTCAGGGTCCATTTGAATGATATCCATTTTTTTTCTATCTGCTCCAACAACTTTCATACTTTCATCAAAAACGTATTCAGCCATTGTTCCAAGTGGAACAGCAACTTTTTTACCTTCTAATTCAGTTGCGTTCGCTTTTGTAATTCCAGATGCATTAGATGTAACACAGGTTGTTCCTCCCATTCCGTATTCCATTGCAATATCAACTAATTTGATAGGTGCTTTAGATTTTACAGCGTTAATAAATGGAACTAAACCTTGAGAATAAGAAATATCAATATCTCCTGCTAACATCGCATCAGTCATAGCACCACCATTAGTAAAGTTAGTCCACTTTACAGGAACCCCTAGAGCTTTTGCGAAGTTTTTCTTCATCATGTCCTCTAGATTTGGACTTGGCCACTCTAAGAAGTATGCGACTCTAACCTCATTAGCTGCTGAATTAGCAACTGATATTGAAAGATTTAGAGCTACAAAACATCCAAGAATAAAACTAATTATTTTTTTCATTTATGCCTCTTCTTTGTTTATTTATATGTTTCAATTTTAAGATTAATTTGACCTATATGTAAAACAAAAAAATGATCATTATAGTTACACAACTTTAAGTTGTGACATTATTTTGATGGTTAATTTCTATTAATTAGTCTAAGGATTTAACTATTAAACATTTTAAATTTATTTATGAGCTCAGAAAAAAGAACATCAGTGCCTAATTCACTCAATGAACATTGGATGCCATTTACATCTAATAAGGATTTTAAAGAAAATCCAAAATTGATTGTTGAGGCAAAAGGTGTTTATTTAAAAAATCATCATGGCAAAACACAAATTGATGCAAGCTCAGGATTATTCTGTAATCCATTGGGACATGGAAGAAAAGAAATTATCGAAGCAATAACAAATCAATTAAACACTCTTGATTATTGTCAGCCGTTTCAACAAGGATTTGGTGGTTCATTTGAATTAGCAACAAGAATTTCAAAACACACACCAGGAAACTTAAATAAAATTTTTTATACGATATGTGGATCTACTGCAGTAGAAACCGCAATAAAAATTAGTATTGCATATCACAAAGCAAGAGGTGAGGGACAAAGATTTAGATTTGTAGGTAGAGAACGTGCTTATCATGGTATGAATATTGGAGCAACCTCAGTTGGTGGTATGATCAATAACGTTAAAGCGTATGCAAGTGTATTGATGCCAGGTGTTGTTCATATGAGACACACACATTTAGATGAACATAAATTTATTTCAGGTCAACCAGAAACGGGAGCTGAGATTGCAAATGACTTAGAGAGAATTTGTACTAATTTTGGATCTGAAAACATCGCAGCTTGTATCGTTGAACCTATTGCTGGTTCAACAGGAACGTTAGTGCCACCAGTTGGATATTTACAAAGACTAAGAGAACTTTGTGACAAACATAAAATACTATTAATTTTTGATGAAGTTATCACGGGCTGGGGAAGAACTGGTTCAGCTTTTGGAGCTCAAGAATTTGGTGTGACACCTGATATAATGACGATGGCAAAAGCAACAACTAATGGAATAGTTCCTTTTGGTGTGGTTGCTTGTAAAGAAGAAATTTATGATGCAGTGATGGATAATTCTCCAAAAGGTGTAATAGAATTATTTCATGGCTATACATACTCTGGAATTCCAGTTTCAGTAGCTGCAGCGTTAGCTGTTCAAGATATTTTTGAGAAAGAAGATATTTTTAACAGAGCGAAAGAACTTGCTCCTTATTTCCAAGAAGGTCTATTTTCTCTAAAAGACATCGATGTAGTGGATAATATTAGAGGTTATGGAATGATGGGTGGTATAGATATTAAAACCGATGGTAGACCTGGTAAAGCTGGTTTAGCTACTTTCAAACATTGTTACGATGCAGGAGTAAATTTCAAAGCGACTGGCGATTGCTTAATTATAGCACCAATGTTTATCTGCGAAAAAAAACACATTGATGAAATCATAGAAAAACTAAGAACTGGAATTACTAATTACGCAAAGAGTAAAAAGAATTAAATTTCGTTAATGAGAATTGGCGTACCTAAAGAAATAAAACCTCAAGAAAATAGAATTGGCCTGACACCTGACAGTGTTAAAACTTTGGTTTCAGAGGGTCATGAAGTTTTAGTTGAAAATAATGGAGGCTTTGAAGCAGGTTTCGATAATGATCAGTACAAAAATGCTGGAGCAAAAATTATAGAAAAAGCTAGTGATATTTTTAATGATGCTGAGATAATTGTTAAAGTTAAAGAACCTCAAAAAGTTGAGGTTGAAATGATTAGGGAAAATCAAATTGTTTATACCTACTTACATTTAGCGGCCGCAAAGGAATTAACAGAGGGTTTGGTAAAATCAAAAAGTATTAATATTGCCTACGAAACTATTACAGATGATAATGGAAGACTTCCTTTGCTGGCACCTATGAGTGCTGTAGCTGGACGTATGTCAGTTCAAGCAGGAGCACATTGTCTAGAAAAAAATCAAAAAGGTAGGGGAGTTTTATTAGGAGGAGCTCCAGGTGGTGAGCCCGCAAATGTTTTAATTTTAGGTGGAGGAGTTGTAGGTGAAAATGCTGCAACAATAGCAACTGGTATGAAAGCAAAAGTTCATGTTGTCGATAAATCAGAAGCAAGACTAAAACAATTAGTTGAAATGTTTGGAGACAAAATTATTCCAGAACAAAGTGACAAAATAGATTTAAAAAGGTTAGTAGCTGAAGCAGACTTAATAGTAGGTGGGGTCTTAATCCCGGGAGCAGAGGCACCAAAATTAGTTACTAAAGATATGCTTAAATTAATGAAAAGAGGTTCTGTAATTGTTGATGTTGCAATCGATCAAGGAGGATGTGTAGAAACAAGTAAACCCACAACATTTAATGATCCAACTTTTATAGTAGACAATGTTGTCCATTATTGTGTAGCTAATATGCCAGGTGGAGTTCCAAGAACTTCGACTATTGCATTAAATAAAGCAACACTTCCATATTTAATAAAATTAGCTAACAAAGGTTATCAAAAAGCTCTTGGTGAAGATAAAAACTTTCTAGCAGGATTAAATGTTCACAAGGGTCATGTGACTTATAAAGCGGTTGCAGATGTTTTTGGACATGAATATGTTAATCCAGGAGATGCAATCAATAACTAATTAGATGGAAAAAAAACTTCCAAGTAGCACAAAAGTTGTTGTGATAGGAGGAGGAGTAGTAGGTTGCTCTGTAGCTTATCATTTAGCTAAATTTGGTTGGAAAGACACAATTCTTTTAGAGAGAGATCAATTAACGTCAGGAACAACTTGGCATGCAGCAGGTTTAGTAAGTCAATTAGGCCCAACTGCAGCAGTCACAAAAATTAGAAAATATACTTTAGATTTATATAAAGAGCTTGAAAAAAAAGTTGATCATTCTGCAGGTTTAAGATTAAACGGAGCACTTTCGATCGCTCAACATAAAGGCAGATGGCAAGAACTTCAAAGACAAGCAACCACAGCACAACTTTATGATGTCGATGTAAGAATTTTAGATAAGGATCAAATCAGAAAAGATTATCCCATAATCAATACAGATGAAGTTATAGGAGGAATTTTAATGCCAGGTGATGGTGCTGCAGATCCTTCAGGTGTTACCCATATGTTAGCTAAAGCAGCAAGAATGGAGGGTGCACAAATTTTTGAAAAGTCACCGGTTGAAGAAATTTTAACTAAAGATGGAAAAATTTCTGGAGTTAAAGTCAAAGGCCAAAAAATTGAATGTGAATATATTGTTTTAGCCTCAGGTATGTGGTCAAGGCAAATAGGAGAAAAAGCTGGTGTTAGTATTCCCTTGTATCCAGCAGAACATTTTTACATTATTACTGAACCAATTAAAAATTTATCTAAAACATTACCAGTTGTTAGAGATTTTGATAATCGAACTTATATAAAAGAAGATGCAGGAAAAATACTAGTTGGAATTTTTGAAGGGAATTCAATTCCTGCCTGGAATAAAACTAATAAAGTTCCAGAAGATTTTTCCTTTGGTGAGTTTCAAGAAAATTTTGAACATTTTGAACCTTATTTAGCTTCAGCAATTAAAAGATTTCCAATTCTAGAAACCGCAGGAATTAGAAAATTTTTTTCTGGACCAGAGTCGTTTACTCCTGACACCAACACATTATTAGGAGAGGTACCTGAAATTGAAAATTTTTTTGTATGTTGTGGGTTAAATAGTATTGGAATTGGCAGTGGTGGTGGAGTTGGTAAGGTTACAGCGGAGTGGTTGATGACTGGTCATATTAATGAAGATATTTTTAGTTATGATATAAAAAGATTTCAAAAGTTTCATTCAGAATTAGGTTTTATCAAAAAAAGGATTACAGAGTCATTGGGAGATTTGTATGGAATGCATTGGCCCTTCAAACAACACAAAACTTCTCGAGATATAAAAAAACTTCCACATCATGATAATTTGAAAAGTTTTGGAGCCTGTTTTGGTGTCTCTGGTGGATATGAAAGACCAATGTGGTTTGCACTAGATGGTGAAAAGGCGGAGTATGAATATAGTTATAACTATCAAAGTTGGTATCCTTCAGCTGAGTATGAAACAAGTAATACAATAAAAAATGTTGGTTTATTTGATCTAACTCCTTTTTCAAAGTTCGAAATAAAATCTGATAAAGCCCATCAAGAATTACAAAGAATTTGTACTGCAAATATTAAAAAAGAAGTTGGTAAATGTACCTATACTCATATGTTAAACTCAGATGGAGGTATTGAGACTGATTTAACCATAGTGGCGGTAGATGAAAACCATTTTAGAATAATTAGTTCTGCCGCAACAAGAGAAAGAGACAAACATCACATCAAAAAACATTTAAATAAAGATATTGAATTGAAAGATGTAACTGATGATTATTGTGTTTTTGGTTTATTTGGACCCAAAAGCAGAAATCTATTAAGTTCATTAAGTAAAGATAATTTTGATAATGAAAATTTCAAATTTGGAACAGCAAAATTTATTTCAATCGAGGATATTAAAATTTGGATACAGAGATTGTCTTATGTTGGGGAGTTAGGATATGAACTTTACGTTGAAGCCAAAGATGCGAAAAATATTTATGAATTAATTATAGAAAAAGGTAAAAATTTTAATCTTTCAAATTGTGGTATGCACGCAATGGATATTATGCGAATGGAGAGTGGCTTTCTACATTGGGGACACGATATTTCACCTGAGGAAAATCAATATCAAGCAGGATTATCTTTTACAATCAGTAATAAAAAAAATATAGATTTTATTGGTAAGTCAGCTCTTGAAAAAATTAATAATAAGAAGATCAAAACAAGATTTGCTATGTTTACCTTAAAAGATAGTAAACCTGGAGAACCACTATTACTTCATGATGAGCCTATTTATTTAGAAGATAAGATAATAGGTAGATCAACTTCAGGAAATTACTCTTTTAACTTTAAGAAAAATCTGACTTTTGGTTACATCAAAAACGATTTTTCCAATGAAAAATTGAGAGATAGTAAATTATTTATCGAGGTTGAGAAAAGGAAATACGAAATTGAATTGATTAATAAACCATTAAAACAGACCAATTTTAAGACAAATTAAACCTTATTTTTTAAAAGAAAAACAAATATAAAGCCAGTGATGTACATAATCAAAGCGTATGAAGCTGTTGGAGTTATGTAGACTATATCTGTACCGAATATTTGTGTAGAAACAAATATTGCTAAAGTACCATTTTGTAATCCACATTCTAAAGCAATACATTTTTGTTGTTTTATTCCTGAGGTAAAAGTTTTACCAAGGTAATAAGCCACAATCATCATTGTTATATTTAGAATAAAAGTAATGAAACCTGCCTGTATTAGAAAATCTATAAAACTTTCTCTTTCTTCATAAAACGCAGCTATAAAAAAAATAACAAATAATATCATGTTGAGTTTTTCAAATATTTGAATTTTCGAATTTACAAAATTTTCAGCAAATTTTCTTATAATCATCCCTAAGATTACTGGAACAGTTACAACTAAAAACATTTTTAGCGCTATACCAGTCATTGAAATATTTTGAGAAATATTTGTAATTTCAAATAGATCAGCAGATGTAAAAACTATAAGAGGAACGGTAATAATAGAAATTAAACTTATTATAGCTGTTAAAGTAATAGATAAAGCAACATCTCCATTAGCAAATTTTGTTAATATATTCGATGTAACTCCACCTGGTGCAGCAGCAATTATCATAACTCCAATAGCCATTTCAGGTGGTACTTTTAAAATAATAATTAATAAGTAAGCAATTAATGGAAGAATAATTAATTGAGAAAAAAAACCTACAAAAAAATCTTTTGGAGTTTTTAATACTCTCGTAAAATCTTCAAATTTTAAACCCAAACCTAAACCCAACATTATTAATGCGAGTATGATAGGTGCTATTTTTGTAACTATCTCCATGACCCCTCTGTAAAATAGTTTAACAAATATAACTTATTTAAGTTTTATGAAATTGCAATTAAATTTAAAATTCTTGTTATAAATTTTGATTTTTTCTTAAAAAAATCTAATTGATAATTAAGTATCTGGTCTCTGTTATTTCCTGTAAGAAAATATTGTTTTTTATCATTAACTTTTAAATTTCCTTTTTTAATTAAAAATTTACATTTTCTTATAACTGTTGCTCTTGGAATATTTGTCATTTCTGAAATAGACATAGCACTTAAACCTGGTTTAGTTAATTGAAGAGGATTAGTAAATGTATTATCAACAAAATGTCTGTTATCTCTATTTATAGAGAAGTCTCTTGGAAATGTTTTTGTATTTAATGCTTGATGCATCATAATTGTTCCTATGACATGAACAGTCGTTAAGTCATTAAACATTTTTTGATAACCAATAATCCATGGAATTTGCATTCTATAATACCATCTCCAACATAATGTAAAATTTTTTTTTATTAATTTTTCTAAACTATTCTTGTCGATTTTTTTATCGTATATTTTTTCTTTATTTAAAAGCTCTCCTACTCTAGCAAGATATTTAGCAGTTAGTGGTATTTGATTTTGTGGTTTAACATATACATAAGCAGATCCATCAATTTCAACTTGTTTTTTTTTTCTCTTGATAACACCTAATTTTTCTAATTCTAAAACTTTACGTCTTACAGTTTCCTTAGGTAAATTAAGTTTTTCACATAATTCTGAGATACTAAACTTATCTATTTTTAAATTATCTTTTGCATAATATTGGTCATAATTTTGTGTAATATTAACTTGATGATAGAAATTTAAAGTTTTTTCAACTAGAGAAATTATTATTAAAAATTTTATGTGATCTTGAAAAGACTTGTAGATTCCATTAATCCAATTCCACTGATGCGTTATCCAATCCGTACCTAGGGCTTCATAATTTTGTAGAATACAATTATAAACTTGATCCTCTGAGAGTGTTTTTGAAAAATCTATTTGTTTAACTTCCATAAATTAAAATTAGATATTAATGACCCAAATTGAACACATGTCAATTAAATACAGACCCATATTGGACTTTTTTGTAAATTGAAAAAATTTACACTCTATGATTTATAGATTGTATGAAAAATAAAGGCTTTACAGATTTAAATACCGAAATCGAGACCCCAAATGATTTCAGTGAAGCTGGAAAGCCTTTAAAAAGAAGAGTTGATATCAACGTTTTAAAATCAAAACTTCAAGAAACTGAGAGTAGAGAATTTAAAAAAAATCTTATCATTCTTGTATTGTTATTTACATTGTTAGGAATTTTAGGCATTAACCTTTCACTATAATGAAATTTGCAAATACAAGTTTTCCATGGTTTAATAGGATAATGAAAAATTCTGGTTTTAGTGTAACTGACAAATTAACTGAAAAATATTTAGTAAAAGACCATCCAAAAAAACAGTATAAGAGTACGAATATAAATGTTTTACTAAACAGAGTAAGGACTGAAAAAAAGAATGAAAGTATGAGGAAATTATACTTTTCTGCTGTAGCTTCTACTGGTTTAGTATTATTTGGACTTCTGATTTTCTAAAAGTTATTTTGTAAAAGTTTCATTAAACTGATTGCTTACTCTTACAAAAGTTGTGCATTTACTCAGTTGTTTTAAGGATGGAGCACCAACATAAGTACAGCTGCTTCTAACACCACCAAGAATATTTAAAATAGTCTCATTAATTTTTCCTCGGTAATTTACCTTAACAGATCTTCCCTCACTGCTCCTGTAATTGGAAAGACCTCCATAATGTTTTTTATTAGCAACTTCAGAACTAGAGCCATAAAATTCGATATATTTTGAGCCATTTTTTTTTATTATTTTTCCGCCACCCTCATCATGGCCTGCCAACATTCCACCCAACATAACAAAATCAGCACCTCCACCAAAACCTTTTGCAACATCACCAGGACAAGTACAACCTCCATCCGCAATAATATGTGCTCCTAAACCATGAGCTGCATCTGCACATTCAATTACAGCACTTAATTGAGGATAACCAACTCCTGTTTGTATTCTTGTGGTGCACACGCTTCCAGGTCCAATACCTACTTTTATAATATCAGCACCACTCAAGACTAATTCTTGTGTCATATCTGCTGTAACAACGTTACCCGCAATAATAGTTTTAGTTGGATATTTATCTCTTACAGATTTTATGAAATTGGTAAAATGTTCTGTATATCCATTAGCTACATCTATACATATAAATTTAAAAAAACTAAATTCTTTCAATACTTTATCTAAATTACGAAAATCCTCTTTCTTAATGCCAACACTTAAAGCTATGTTTTGATAAATTTTCTTTATATTTTTATTTTGTTTAATCTTTTTAACATCGTGTTGTTTAGTAAGGCATGTTATCATTCCATGCTCATTTAACTTTTCTGCTACACTAAGTTCACCAACACCATCCATATTAGCAGCTATAATTGGAATTCCTGACCATTCATTTTTACTATATTTAAAACGATAAGTTCTAAGAAGGTTTACGTCTTTACGACTTTTTAATGTACTTCTTTTCGGTCTGAATAAAACATCTGAGTAGTCTAGTTTTAATTCTTCTTCTATTCTCACAAAAAAAGAAACTACCAACCAAAATCATTATTTCAATTAAATTATTAGTTGTGGATAAGTATTGAAACTAAACTTAAAACTATTATAAATCGATATTTATTATCATTAACAGATAAAAATTGTGTAAAATATGAGAAAAACTATTTCTTTTTGTTTAATTTTTTTTTTTACTTTTTTATCTAATTCTTTTGCAAATCTACAATTTAAACAATCTAAAGATATTTCTGAGGACACTAGTCGTTTACGAGGAATTTTTATAAAGCCTGACGGAACACGGCTATATGTTACTGAGGATAGAGATACTAGCCAACAAAATGTAATTGAGTATACCTTAACAACACCTTTTGACGTAACAACTGCAAGTAACCCAAAAAAAACGCTTTTAGCAGTGACTGAAGGTGGTCTTGTATCAGTTATAGACAATCCTCATGCAATTGAGTTTAAGACTGACGGAACAGAAATGTATATTATTCGAAGTGATGGTAGTACTAGAGTTTCAATTGAACAATTTACACTTTCTACGCCTTGGGACACAACAACTATATCTTGGACTACTTTTAAAAATATAAAGACAGGATGCTTTGATAGTATTCAACAAAGAGGTTTAGACTTTAAACCTGATGGAACTAGAGTATTCGTTGCTAGTCAAGGAAATAAAAAAGTGGGGCAATACGATTTAACTACCCCTTGGGATATTTCGACAGCAACTAATCAAGTATGTTCAAGTTTTGATGAAGAACAGGTTAGAAATATACAGTTAAGCGCAGATGGAAATACTTTATATCTTGGAGGAAATGAGGACGATGATATTAAAAGATATTCGTTGGCCGCACCTTACGATATTACATCAATTACTCTTCAAGCAACAACTTTTTCAGTAAGCTCTCAAACAGATAAGATGAGAGGATTTCATTTTTCATCAAATTTCACAAAACTATATGTTACAGGAGATACGTTGGATACGATTTATGAATATGATGTGGATTGTGCTGGAACTATAAGCTGTGTTGATGCATCAACCAACGATGATGTAAAAGCTATTATCGAAGCTAATGTAGAGTCAGCTAAACGTATTATAAATAATAATACTCTTCCAATATTTCATAGAACTGAGTGGCTAAGAAGACATAAAAATAAAGATAATCTTTCGAACTTAAATGCAGAAATTAATTTTACAAATCAAAAAGTTGCAAAACTAGTAAGTGCTTTAAATACTCTTAAAAAAGAAAAGGATAGAACTTATAATAGTGATGATTGGTTTGAGTGGAGTGAGGGGAGAATTACCATTGGTAAAAAAGATACTAACAATGCATCTGCACGAGATATTAATAGTTACGGTTTTTCAATTGGCTCAGATAAAATAAAAAAAGAAGATAGAGATTCAATGCATGGTTATGTCTTTCAATATGGAAATGATAATGTTGATATCGGAAGTAATGGTACAAATCTAAACACAGACTCTTATAGTTTAGCTTTATATGATACCAAACTTAGAGATAATCAATTTTTCACCGATAGTCTTATCGGGGTAAGTTTATTACATATTGATCACAAAAGAGTAATCAATGGTAACATTTTAAAAGGTGATAGAGAAGGACATCAAATATATGGCTCTTTAAATTTTGGAAAAAGATTAATCGATGAAAAATTTAATTTCAATCCTGGAATTAAAGTAGATCTAGGATACACAAAATTAAAAGCGTTCAGAGAAAAAACGACATTGGGTGATAGTAAGGCTGATGCATTGATTTATAAAGATCAAGATATTAAAACTGCTATTGCAACAATAGGAATTCTATTTGACACGACAGATAAAAAAGATGATAAAATAATTAACCGTCATGGAAGAATTGAATATGTTGGAGATCTAAGTTCATCTTCTGATGCAGAATTTTATTTTTTTAACGATCAAAGCACAATATATAGATATAAATCTAGCAATAAATCAAAACATAATTACAGAATCGGTTATGGTATTGATACAACCTCAATTTCTGGTTGGTCGACTGTAGCAAATTTTGAAAGATTTGGTTCAAGAGGTAAAGGTCATACAAATGAATTTTATTTATCATTGGGATATGTTCCAATTGACGAAATTAAATATGCCTTCAAGATCAATGATTTTAAAAATGCTGGCTTAGAATTTACGAAAGAATTAAATGATTTACATTTTAAGATTAATACAAATTACGATTTTTTAAGTGTGGCGCCCAACTATAATGCGAACGTATTAATAATTAACAGTTTTTGAGCGGAATAAGCTTTTTCAAACATTTTTGGGGATGATCCCGGAACAGCCAACTCACTTCTATGTAGTCTATGTTTTGCAGGCGTATATAATTTGAAGCTCATATAATTTTTTTAAATTTGATAAATTTACTTTCTTTTCATTAACGTTTAAACATACAAATTAAGTTAAAGCGAGATATTATTCTGTACTTTACAGAGCTAACAGATTGTATTTAAACTAATATATGGGTTATTCTTTTATTTAAAATTAATATGAATGATAAGAAAAATTTTAATGTTGAGGAAAATTTTTTAAAAGCAATTCAAAATCACAAAAAAAATAATTATCAAATCGCTGAAGAATATTACAAAAAAGTCTTAGAAAAAGAGTTAAATCACTTTAAGTCAATTTTTTATTTGGGTACGCTATATATTCAAACTAAAAGATTTGATTTAGCTAAACCATTACTTTTAAAAGTAATCCAAACCCAGCCTAATAATGTTGATGCTCACTATAATCTTGGATTATTATACAAAGAACTTGGAAACTACCAAAAGGCATTAAGGAGTTATGAAAAAGCAATTCAAATTCAACCAAACAACGCATATGCACATAATAATATTGGAAATGTACAAAGAGAATTAGGAGACTACCAAAAAGCAATAAATAACTATGAGAAAGCCATAAAAATTCAACCAAATAATGCAATTATTTATAACAATCTAGGAAATGCATTGAAAGATTTGAGAAATTATCAAAAGGCATCAAGTAGTTATGAGAAAGCGATAAAACTTCAGCCTGATTATGCAGAAGCACATAATAATTTTGGAAATACATTGAAAGAATTAGGAGAATATCAAAAAGCAATAAGTAGTTATAAAAAAGCAATTAAAATTAAAAAAAATTCAGCACAAACTTATTATAATTTAGCTTTAGTATACAAAGAATTAGGGGAGAAGCAAAAAGCAGAAGATAGCTATGAAATGGCTGTAAAGTATGATCCTGAAAACTTAATTTATCTATTTGATTTAAGCCAGTTAAAAAAAGGAATTTTAGATTCCAATTTAAGAAATAAAATATCTAAAATTATAGAAAGAAGTAATTCTACAAAAGAAAATATTGCCTATGGAAATTTTTTGTTATCAAAATATGAGCTAAATAATAAAAAATATGAAAATGAAATTAACTATCTTTTAAAAGGACATAACTATTTTTTTGATGCAAGAAGTTTAAAGTTTAAAAATGAAATTGATTATTGGTTAAATATATTACCTAAAAGAAAAAAATTAGTAAATTTAGATAGATATAACAATAATACCAATAAAAAAAATTATTCAATAGTACCTATTTTTATAATTGGTGTCCCAAGATGTGGATCAACTTTAATAGAAAAAGTAATTGCATCAGGTAAAAGATATATTCCTATTGGAGAAGAGACAGGAATTGTACACAGGGCTGTTAAGAAATTATTAAATAATACGCAGCAATTAAATTCGGATTTGGAAAACCTTTATACCGAAATAATTGAGATGTATAAAAAAAGAAGATTAATTCTAGAAAAAAGCAATTTTATCTTCACTGATAAAAGTTTAGAGAATTTTTTTTATTTAGATATAATAAGTAAAATTTTTCCTAAGGCTAAAGTAATTGACTGCAGAAGAGATATAACATCTTCTATTATGTCTACATTGAAAAATAATCAAGTATTTTTAGCATGGGCACATCAGTTAGAGAATATTTTAAGATATTATGATCTTTATCATAAATTAGTTGAAAACTTTGAAAAAAATAATCCAAATTTTATTTATCAATTGCAATATGAAAAGTTTATAAATGATCCAGAAAATGAGTCGAAAAAATTGATGAAATTTTGTGGCTTACCTTGGGATATAAAATGTTTAGAATTTTATAATAGACAAGACTTAATTTCGAGAACTGCGAGCAATATGCAAATAAGAAAATCTATTTATAAAGACTCGAACAACAAATATACTCAATATAAAAATTTTTTATCTAAGCATGGAAATAATTATTCTTGGTTTGATTAGCAAGTCAACTTACCTCAAAAAGGGTCAGATATATTAAATTGACAATTGTTTAAAATGTATAATCTAAAATTTCTCGAAGAAAAATCAGTTACAGTTTAATTTACTAATAAAAATTTTTTGGCAAAACTTGTTTGCAACAAGAAATAAAAGTAGTATATATCAACGTTAATTTAATGGCGGGGTAGCTCAGTTGGTTAGAGCGCAGGACTCATAAGCCTGAGGTCAGTGGTTCGATCCCACTTCCCGCTACCATTTAAATGAAAAAAACATTTTCTGTTATTGGTATTAGTTTAATATCTATTCTATTAATTGACTTATTATTTGGGTCTTATTTATTAAAATTAACTCCAAAAAAGGTTGATCATACAATTAATCACAATATTTATGATCATGATTTAAAAAGAAAATTTAAGGAAAACTTGGAGTGGTCTCCTGGTGAAACATACCTTTTTTGTACTAACAAAAATTCATTTAGAACTTTTTGTGATAAGATGGATTTTGAATCAAAAGAATTTGACATTGCGTTCATAGGAGATAGTTTTACCGAAGGGGTTGGAGTAGATTATGAAGATACTTTTGTTGGAAGAATCGAAAATAAATTTGATGATTTAATGATTGCTAATTTAGGTGTTGTATCTTATTCGCCATCAATTTATTTTACTAAACTTAGACACCTATTAGATAGTGGTTATAAATTTAAAAGAGTGATAATTTATTTTGATATTAGTGATATTTACGATGATAATAGAAAATATAAACTTATAGATAATAAAATAAGTAGAAAAAAATCAAAAATATTATCAAATATCCAAAGAACACTTAAATCAGCTTTTCCATTTTTGGCTTATTCACTAAAAACAGTAAAGAATGATGTATTTAAAAAAACATTAACAGTTAATGAATGTACTTATCTAGATTACTGCCATGAAAAAAGTTCGTGGACTTTTAACAATAAATTTTTTGGAGATAAAGAAATCAATAAATCATTAGATTATATGGAAATGACATATGAGCTTTTACAGAAAAATAACATTAAAATGTCAATTGGAATTTATCCTTGGCCAGCTCAAATTTTGTACGACAATAGTCAATCAAAGATTGTTAAATTAATGGAGAATTTCTGTTTTAATAAATGCGAGTTTTTCTTTAATAATTTTACTGATTTCTTTAATGAAATTACTTTTACTGATAAAGAAAAAATTATTTCTAAGTATTATATTGAAGGTGATGTGCATTTTAATTCTCTAGGTAATGAAAAAATATTTCAAAATTTTGTAAGAACCTTCAAAAATTAATGCCCGGGAAATTCTATTAAATTTTCAACTTTAAAACCTTTATCTTCAAGCTTTTTGCATCCATCCAAGTCAAACAAATTTATAACAAAAATGAATGCTGCAACATTAGCATCTGACATCTTAATTAACTTTGCAGCAGCTTCGGCTGTTCCTCCAGTCGCAATTAAATCATCAATGATTAAAACATTATCATTTTTTTCAAAAGAGTCCTTATGAACTTCAATTGTCGCTGTTCCATATTCTAGCTCAAAATCAACAGAGTGAACTTCTGCAGGAAGTTTATTCTTTTTTCTAAGCATGATAAAAGGTTTTTTTGAAATATAAGAAACTGCTGAAGCAAAAACAAATCCTCGAGACTCAATTGCTGCAATTTTATTAAAATTGTATTTTTTTGATCTTTCAACTATTTGATTAATTGCTTCAGCAAATGCGTCTTTATCTTTTATTAGTGTCGTAATATCTCTGAAAAGAATCCCTTTTTTGGGGTAGTCTTGAATGGATCTGATAAAATCTTTTAAATTCATAATAAGTAATTATTGCAGTATAAATAATTTAAATTTTAAACATGACAAGAAATAAATTAGCAATAATTGGTGGAAGCGGTCTTTATGACGTTGAGGAATTTACTGATAGGGAGTTAATGGATTTGAGTACTCCATGGGGAAAGCCATCTGATCAAATTTTGAAAACAATTTATAAAAATAAAGAAGTTTATTTCCTACCAAGACATGGAAAAGGACATTTTATTTCACCATCAAACATTAATTTTAGAGCAAATATTGATGCACTGAAACAATTAGGTGTTACAGATATCGTCTCTGTTTCAGCTGTTGGTTCATTAAAAGAGGATTTACCTCCTGGAAAGTTTGTAATAGTAGATCAATTTATTGATAGAACTTTTTCAAGAGTGAAAACTTTTTTTGATGATGAAATAGTTGCACATGTTTCTATGGCTCATCCAACATCTAATGGTTTGATGAACGCATGTGAAGAGGCAATAAAAAATGAGCAAATTCAATATCAAAGAAATGGAACATACGTTGTTATGGAAGGACCTCAATTTTCAACATTAGCAGAGTCAAACTTATATAGATCTTGGAAAGCAGACGTAATTGGAATGACTAATATGCCAGAGGCAAAATTAGCAAGAGAGGCAGAGATAAGATATGCATCTGTATCAATGGTCACAGACTATGATTGTTGGCATCCTGATCATGAAAACGTTGATGTTCAAAAAGTTGTAAAAGTTTTATTAAGTAATGCTGCTAAAGCAAAAAATATGATTAAAAACTTAATAGAAAATTTTGAAAATCATATTGATCCTAATGATCCAACCAATAATTGTTTAGATGTTGCAATTATCACATCGCCTGAAAAAAGAACAAAAAAAACAATAGAAAAACTTAAAACTGTTGCTGGTAGAGTTTTAAATCAATGAGAATAGAAGGAAAAGAATATCGTACTATTTGGTTTGAAAATAATGTTGTAAAAATTATTGATCAAACAAAACTGCCACACCAATTTGTTATTAAAGACCTTAAAACCGTTAAGGACTCAATAAATGCGATTAAGGTAATGGAAGTAAGAGGTGCACCTCTAATAGGAGCTACAGCAGCTTATGGAATGGTTTTAGCTATAATTGAAAATAATGATCAATCATTTTTAAAGAAATCTGCAGAAAATTTAATTAGTTCAAGACCAACAGCAATAAATTTAAAGTGGGCTGTTGATAGAATGATGAATAAATTATCAGGTGTTAATAGTGATAAAATCCTAGAAATAGCCTTGAATGAAGCAAAAGATATTTGTGAAGAGGATGTAAAATTTTGTGAAAATATAGGATTAAATGGACTAAAGATTATTGAGGAAATCTATAATAAAAAAAAAAATACAGTTAATATATTAACTCATTGTAACGCAGGTTGGCTTGCAACAATAAATTGGGGAACCGCAACCTCTCCAATCTATCATGCACACAAAAAAGGAATTCCCGTTCATGTCTGGGCAGATGAAACTAGACCAAGAAATCAAGGAGCAAATCTTACATCTTATGAATTGAATGAAGAAGGAATTAAAAACACAATCATTGCAGATAATACAGGCGGCATATTAATGCAAAGAGGTGAAGTTGATATATGTATTGTTGGAACAGATAGAACTCTAGCCAATGGAGATGTTTGTAATAAGGTTGGAACTTATCTTAAAGCATTAGCAGCTCATGATAATAATATTCCTTTTTATGTTGCGCTACCAAGTTCAACAATTGACTGGAATATTAAAGATCATAAAGATATCCCAATAGAGGAGAGAAATTCAGATGAATTATCTCATGTTGAAGGTTTAGATGAAAAAGGAGAGATAAAGAAAATACAAATTTATCCAAAAAAAAGTAAAGCTATGAATTTAGCTTTTGATGTAACTCCAGCAAAATATGTTACAGGATTAATTACCGAAAAAGGTGTATGTGAGGCTTCAGAAAAAGGACTTAAAGAATTATTTAAATGAAGAATTTAGAGCAAAGAAATCAGATTATAGAATATTCGTTAAAATTAAATTCTACAAATCTTTCACCTCTTAGATCAGGCAATATATCATTGAGAGAAATAGAGGATGACATAGAGGGATATTTAATTACTCCATCAGGAAAAAAATATGAAACACTCAAACCTGAAGATATTGTTTTTATGGGTTTAAATGAAGAAGAAGAAAAAAACAATTCAACCAACAAACCATCATCTGAATGGAGATTTCACCGAGATATTTATGTGAATAAAAAAGATGCTAAAGCAATTGTCCATGCTCATTCTCCACACGCAACAGCTGTATCTTCACATGGAAAATCAGTACCACCTTTTCATTATATGATTGCTCTTGCAGGAGGAGAGGATATCAAATGTGCAGAATACGCTACTTTTGGAACAGAGGAGTTGTCCAAAAATGTAATTAAAGCTCTAGAGAATAGAAGCGCCTGTTTAATGTCCAATCACGGCCAGGTTGCTTTTGGGAAAAATTTAGAGCAAGCCTTTGAACTTGCACAAGAGATAGAAAATATTTGTCATCAATACACTATTGCTTTAAAACTAGGACAACCTAAGATACTTTCTTTTGAAGAAATGAAAAAAGTTTTAGATAAGGCTAAAAACTATAAAAAAGGGTAAGATGATTAAAGTTGGGGAGCATATTACTTTAGATATTATAGGTACTACAAAAGAGTACGATCCTTCAGTTTATGAGAAAGTTATACATAAAATAGCTAAAGCAGCTAATGTAACTATTTTAAATATTTCAAAATATAAATTTGAACCTCAGGGTTTTACTATTTTAGCTTTATTGGCTGAAAGTCATATTAGTTTTCATACATTTCCAGAAAATGGAATAATTAGTTTTGATTTTTTTACCTGTGGAAAAATAAGTCCATCGGTGGCAATTGATATTATTAAAAAAGAATTTGAACACAAAAGAATTGTAAAGAAAGAATTTAATAGAGATACCCGATCTTTGTATCATGACATTTATAGTTCACCTGGTTTACAAAAATCATATGTTGTAAATGAAGTTTTAGAGGATTTTAAATCAAAAGTTGGCCAACATATAGAAATTTTAGAATTGGAGCAATTTGGAAAATCTCTATTTATTGATGGTGAAATACAAGTAGCGGCATCAGACGAACATTTATATAGCTCAACTTTTGTTGGAGCTGGTCTTAAGTTAAATAAAAAAAATGATAGAGCAGCAATAATTGGTGGTGGTGATGGTGGTGTTGCAAGAGAATGTATTTCAAAAAAGTTTAACTTTATTGACTGGTACGAATTAGATCCTGAAGTTGTTGAAGTTTGCAATAAACATCTTGGTGATATTGGAAAAAAAGCTACAGAAAAAAATTCTGTAAAATGTGTTTGGGGAGATGCTTTTGAAAGTATAAAGACAGTAAATGAAGATACATATGATCATATTTTTGTTGATTTAAATGATGACCAGTTTTGCATAGATCTAGCTGCTAAAAATATGGACTCTTTAGTAAGAATACTCAAACCCAAGGGTGTAATTACTGCTCAAGTAGGAAGTCAGGATAAAAAACCTCTTCAAGTTGAAAATTGGTTGAATGTATTTAATCATCATTTTGGAAATACTAATTTATCAAGAGTTTACATACCTAGTTTTGATTGTTCTTGGAATTTTTCCTCTTCAATAAATCATTAATTTTTTCTTTTTAATATCCATAATCTGTGAAATAATATTTTTATATTAAAGGAGATAATAATGAATATATTTAAAAAAACTATTTTTTCAGTTTTACTTTCTCTATTGGTAATTGGAAATGTTAATGCTGATAAAATAAGAATTGGAACAGAAGGTGCTTATCCTCCATGGAACTCAAAAAATGAAGCAGGTAAGTTAATAGGTTTCGAAGTTGAATTAGCTTACACACTATGCAGATACATCGGACAGCAGTGTGTAATAGTTGAGCAAGATTGGGATGGAATGATTCCAGCTTTAATCATGAGAAAATTTGATGCAATAATGGCTGGTATGTCAATTACTGCAGAAAGACAAAAAGCTATTAGCTTTTCTCAAGGATATGCAGATGAAGTTGCATCTTTAGCCGTCATGAAAGGATCTAGCCTAGAAAGTTTAGATACATCTGCTGGGATAAATCTTACTAAACCAAATGCTGCAGCTAAAAAAGATCTTAAAACACTTACTGCTGCATTAGCAGGTAAAACTGTTTGTGTTCAAACTGCTACAATTCATCAAAACTTTTTAGATTCAGGTGATGTAGGAAAAGTAAATGTCAGAACATATAAAACACAGGATGAAGTTAACTTAGATTTAGCATCGGGAAGATGTGATGCTGCATTAGCTGCTGCAGTAGCATTTAGTGATTATGCAGAAAAATCTGGTAAGCCAGTTGTTTTAACCGGACCAACTTTTTCAGGCGGTGCTTTTGGAAATGGTGTTGGGGTAGGTATCAGAAAAGATGATACTGAACTTTTAAAAAAGTTTAATGCTGCAATTAATAAAGCGAGAAAAAACGGAGATATTAGTAGAATAGCTACTAAATGGTTCGGTTTTGACGCTTCCATGTAATTAAATTTTAGGTTTGGCGACTATCATGTATAGTCGCCAATCTATATGGAACTTCTAGCTTTTGGAGATACTGGTTGGGGTGATGAGTTATTTCGTGCAACCCTAATGACCATAGCTGTTTCGATAACAGCAATGTTAATCGGTTTTAGTTTCGCCGCAATTTTCACTCCTTTAAAACTATCTAAATTTAAATTTCTAAATTTAATTGCCAATATTTACACAACAGTTATCAGAGGTGTTCCTGAATTATTAGTTATTTATCTTTTCTTTTTTGGTGGGAGTGGAGCAATTATGTTTGTTGCTTCAATGTTTGGATACAACGAATACATTGAGATTAATGCGTTTGTTACAGGCTCATTTGCCATTGGTATTATATCTGGTGCATATTCGACTGAAGTTTTTAGGGGGGCAATTCAATCGATTGATAAAGGTCAATTTGAGGCTGCAAAGGTTTTAGGATTTAGTAAATTTAAACAGTTTTATAAAATTGTTCTTCCACAAATGCTTAGACTAGCCATACCAAATTTAAGTAACATTTGGCAAATTACTCTGAAAGATACATCTTTAATCTCTGTAACAGGTTTAGTTGAAATAATGAGACAATCTTACATTGCTGCTGGATCTACGAGAGATCCACTATTCTTTTATTCATTCGCTGCAGTTTTATATTTATCACTTACTTTCATAAGCATGAAGTTAATAAATAAATTAGAAGTTAAGTACAGTAGAGGGTATTGATGGATTTTGAGTTAATGATCAATAGTTTTCCAAAGCTATTAAATGCTGCAGTAGTAACTTTGAAACTTCTATCAGTTTCTTTAATTGTTGGGTTATTTATTGGATTATTATTTGCAATTTTAAGATTAAATAAAAATATCTTTATTAATAAATTCGCTTATGGATATTCATATGTGTTTAGGGGAACTCCATTGTTGGTACAAATATTTATTATATATTTCGGATTAGGCCAGATAGAGTCTTTAAGGTATTCTTTTTTGTGGTTAATACTTAAAGAACCTTACTGGTGTGCAATTATAGCTTTTGCGTTAAATACTGGTGCTTATACTTCTGAAATTTTAAGGTCTGCTTTTCAAACAATTAAACCAGGCATTATTGAGGCTGGAAAAAGTTTAGGTATATCTAATAAGATTATTTTTTACAAAGTTCAAATTCCTATAGCTATTAGACAATCTCTTCCCGCATATGGGAATGAAATAATACTAATGCTTAAAGGTACCTCGTTAGCAAGCACAGTTACATTGATGGATTTAACGGGCGTAGCAAAATACATAATATCTACTACTTTTAAACCAATTGAAGTCTTTATAGTTGCAGGTGGAATTTATTTATTTATGACTTTTATAATTCACAATTTAATAAAGTTTTTGGAAAAAAAATATAGCTATTAATATTTTGTATATTCTTTAATTTCTTTGATTTTTGAGCCAGTATGATTATTGATTTCTAATTTTATTTTTGCACGGTCATCATTTAAAAAGTGAACATCTCTGGAAAGTTTAATAAATTTTTCTCCAAAATCTTTTTCTTTTTCACATAATCTTTTTTCATCTTCAATTAACCAAAGTTTAGAATTTATTTCTTTTAGTGATTGATAAAGCTTATCGAGTTTTTCATCAGACTTTACATTTTTATCTAATTGATCTTTTAAAACAGAATGTTCGTTGTTAATAAATTTTAATTTTTCAGTGTCTTTAATTTTTTCTTGCTTAATCTCTAAAATTGAAACTTTGTCTAAAAGTTCCCCAATTGAAACTTCGACTATAATTTTATTCATAAAATTTAATACTGTGCTATCTTGTTATAAATATGTCTAATATTTTAATTATTAAACACGGGTCATTAGGAGATATAGCTCAAGCAAGTGGTGCAATTCAAGACATATCTGAAAATCATAAAAATGACCAAATATATATGCTGACAACAAAACCCTATTTTGAATTATTTAAGAAAAATCCTTTTGTAAATGAGGTGATCTTAGACAAAAGATTACCAAAATATAATTTAATTTATCTATATTTTCTAATGAGAGAGCTTAAGAAGTATAATTTTTTAAGAGTGTTTGACCTTCAAAATTCATCTAGGACTTCTTTTTATAAAAATATTCTTTTCCCAAAAGCTAATAAAGATACTTGGTCCAGTACTAAAACAACTTTACCAGTGGATATAAATAAGAAAAAATTTGATAAGGATTCAGTATTAGATAGACTTGATCATCAATTAAAAGAGTCTGGATTAAATACTATTAACACACTCAAACCTAATTTTAGTTGGGCTTGTTCTGAAATCAATCAAATAAAAAGTAAATATGACTTACAAAAATATATTCTATTATTTCCTTTTTGTTCACCACATCTATCAGTTAAAAAATGGCCTTATTACGATGAACTGATTGTATTGATTAAAGATAGGTTTGGCTCAGAATATAAAGTTGTAATAGCACCTGGACCTAATGAAATAGATGATGCTGGAAAATTTGATGCAATAAGTGTTCTTGATAATGATAAAGCCTTGAATTTATCTCAGTTAACATCTCTTATCAAAGAGAGCTCTTTTGTTGTTGCTAATGATACTGGTCCCGCTCATATAGCTGCTCATGTTGCAGCAAAAGGTTTAACTTTATTTGGAAAACATACTACTGCTTATAAAGTTAGTATTGAAAGAGAAAATTTTAAAGCGATACAGGTGACTGATTTAAATAATTTAAGTGCTAATAAAGTTTTTGAAAGGTTATTAAACTTATTGTAAGATCTTTTTATATTCTTCTATTGTATTAGACCAACTAAATTTAGAAGAATATTCTCTTGCATTTTTACCTAACTCTAAATATTTTTTATTTTCTAACATAGAATTTAAAGAAGAATAAATATCTTCTAACTCATTTCCATCACAAATTAATCCTGTTGTATCATGCTTGATAGCATCAGAGGCACCTCCATCTTTACCACCAAGAGAAGCAACACCATACTGAGCAGCTTCTACGTAAGCTATTCCAAATCCTTCAACAGACTTCTTGTGAATAATTGATGGCATCACAAAGATATTTGATTTTGCTATTAAAGCATTTTTTAAATCTTCACTAATTTCTTTGAAAAACATTACTTGTGAACTTAAATCAAGCTCTTTGACTAAGTCTTTAATATTTTTTTCCTCATCCCCATAACCTATACAAATATAGACTATATCTGGATAAATTTGTTTTAAGTTTCTTAAAGCCATTAATACTTTTTCATGATTTTTTCTTTTATCAAATCTTGAGACAGTGATTAGGCGTGGTGTTTTTATTTTGAGTAAACTTTCAACTTTATCTAAAGATTTTTTATTTAGGTCTTTAGGAGGGTTTACCCCAGGATTTATAACTATAATTTTGTCAGGATTTATGCCAATATTAATAGCTAGGTTCTTTGTATATTCAGAGTTAGCAACTATTTTTTCGACTTTATCAAACACTTTCATAATCCTTTTATTTTGGTAACTATCTTTTGGATGATTAATTTCTTTACCGTGTATCAAGCAATATTTCTTCTTATTAGATTTAATTAATTCTAAACTTTTCCAATGGTCAGCTATAATTCCTTGAACTTTATTATCTTTGAGAAACTCATTAATTAATTGGGCTTTTCTAATTTTTCTTAAAAATTTAAGACCACCAACTCTTTCAATAGAAAAATTTACGTCTTCATCAAATTCTTTGTGATTTTCATAATAATCAGCAAAAACTTTAATCATAAAGTTTTTTGACATCTCTCGTGCGAGACCCCACATTAAACTTTGCATTCCACCAATTTCTGGTGGAAAAGATCTTGTAGCGATTAAATACATTAATTAGTTTTCCACTTAATACCACAGCCAGCACTCGGGACTTGACTCTCTGGCCCTTTGCCAGTTTCAGCTATTAGTCTCATAGCTTTCAGGAGGTCACTATCCCCATCTCTTACAGGAATTAAGTTTTTTAATTCTCTTAGTCTTCCTCTATATTGAAGCTCCAAGTTTTTATTATAGCCAAAAAAGTCAGGCGTGCATACTGCATCATAAGTTTTAGCGACCTCTTGTGACTCATCACTTAAATACGGAAAACTAAATTGGTTTTTTTTGGCAAATTCGATCATATTATCGAATGAATCCTCTGGATAATTTTCTGCATCATTAGCACATATAGCTACTGAATTAATACCTAACTCTTTTAATTTATTACAATCATCAACAATATCTTTGGTCACTGCTTTGACGTATGGGCAGTGGTTACAAATGAACATTATTAAAGTTCCGTTTTCACCTTTAATGTCATTTAGAGAAATAATTTTATTTTCTGTAGATTTTAACCTAAAGTCATGAGCCTTTTGGCCGAAATCACATATTGGAGTTTGTAATGGCATAATGTAATAATATATAAATTATGTTTTACGATTTAAAAGATAAAAAACCAAAAAACTCTGGCGAAAATTGGGTGGCTCCAAATGCAGTAGTCATTGGCGATGTTACTTTAGAAAAAAATACTAGCGTTTGGTTTAATGCAACTTTAAGAGGCGATATTGAAAATATTCATATAGGTGAGGGATCAAACGTTCAAGATGGATGTGTTCTGCATACAGACCCAGGCTGCCCTTTAAAAGTTGGAAAAGATGTAACCGTTGGACACCTTGTTATGCTTCATGGATGTACAGTTGGAGATAATAGTTTAATAGGCATCGGTGCAGTGATTCTAAATAATGCTAAGATCGGTAAAAATTGTATTATAGGTGCAAAAGCTTTAATCACAGAAAACAAAGTAATTCCTGATAATTCACTAGTCGTTGGTTCACCAGGTAAAGTTGTTAGAGAAGTAACCGAAGAAGAAAAAAAGGCAGTTTGGGAAAATACAAAACATTACCAAGATAATTGGAAAAAATATTCAAAATCTATATTCTAAAAAGTCAATAAATTAGATAATATTTATTTATGAAAAAAATATTTTTAACTTTAATTCTCTCATTTATTTTAAGTGTAAATGCAAATGCAACAGATAGTAAATTTAATAAATTTATTAAATGGTTAGAAAATAATAATCATACTCAATATTTAGAAATTAATAAAAATTATGATGAGTGTAAAAATTGTACAAGATGGGACGCAGGACCAAGATGTTTTGAGGAAGTTGGAAAACCTAAAAAACAATGTGTTTTAGATGGTGATCAAAGTTATGGTGAGGGCGGATATAAGTGGGCAGACCACAAAAAATATAAAACTAATTTAAATGTTAAGTTTTATAAATCGTCAGAAATACCTTGGGGTACAAACCCAAATAAAGATACTTTAATATATTATTTATTTAGATACCTAGATAATGATGATGAACATGACCGTGCTGGCTCTAAAGCATCAAAAAATCCTTATAAATTTAAAACCGAATTAAGAGATGACAAAATTTCGAAATATATAAAAAAACATATGCAAAAAACAGCTTTGCTTAGTTACTTACTTTACGAAGACGGTAAAATTACAATAGATGAAATATCACCAAAAGATCGTTTTGGAATTTTGTATGATAATAATACCCAGTTTACCAGCATGTCTGTTGGAAAAAGTATTGTATCTTATGTAACAGGTCATGCTATTTGCAAAGGTTATATTGATAGTGTCGATACCAAATTAAATGACTGGCCATTATTGAAAAACACACTTTTCTATGATCAAGAATTAATAAATCTTTTAAATATGGCTGCTGGTCATCATAAATATGCAGACAAGAATTTAAAAACTAACCAATACAAAAAAAATGCAAACGCAAATACCGTTGAATTTCACTTGCAGAAGGGAGTTTTTAAAAACTCAAAAAAGGCAAAAAATAAATATCAATACACTAATTTTATAACCAATATTTTAATAAACTATGTTTGGTTTAAATCTGAAGGTCAATTTCAAAATCTTTTAGATGAAATATTTATAGATAAAGCAAAAGTTGAAAATGATGTATGGTTTTTAAAAATGAATGACAAAAATGTTAAAGATAACAATAGAAATAATAAAATTTTAAAAGAGTATAAAGTAAGAGATGAAGATGGACCTTTAAGATATTCGTTTAGAGCTTCAAGGTATGATTATCTGAGAATAGCTAAAGCAATGTTGGATGATTGGCAAAATGATACTTGTGTTGGAAAATATTTAAAAGATATTCATGATAGAAGAATTCCAAAAAATGATAAATGGAAAGATGACAAAAGTCCGAGTTTAAATCCCAAATCATATGCTGGGCAGTTCTACGCAGACTATCCAGGAATGCGTGGAAGGAATATAATGGGGATGGTTGGTAAAGGTAATCAAAGTATTATGATTGATTTTGATCAAGGTAGAATTGTTGTTATTAATACAATGCATTCAAATTATAATTGGAAAAGAATTTCCCATTCAGTAATTAAAAATGGTAAATAAGTAAATTATGAAAAAAATATTTTTAACTTTAATTCTCTCATTAATTTTAAGTGTTAATGTAAATGCAAAAGATAAATATGAAGAAGCGTTAAATGAATGGTTTCTTATCAATAATCATACACAATACATAGAAGTTAATAAAGATTATGATGAGTGTAAAAATTGTACAAGATGGGACGCAGGACCAAGATGTTTTGAGGAAGTTGGAAAACCTAAAAAACAATGTGTTTTAGATGGTGATCAAAGTTATGGTGAAGACGGATATAAGTGGGCAGACCACAAAAAATATAAAAATAAACTCAAAATAAAGTTTTTTAAAAAAAAAGATGGTAAAATTCGTCATTCAATACCATGGAATGCAAAAAATATTAATGATGATACTTTGTTATATTATGGATTTGTTAGAAGTAAAAAAGCAGATTTATCAAATGATAAATATTTAATTGAAGCTTCATCAAATCCATATGAATTTGAATTTGATTTACGTGAAGATAAAAACGTAGATAAAGAACTTAAGAAATCACCTATAATGAGTTATCTGTTATTTGAAAACGGTAAAATCACCGTAGATAAAAAAAGTCCAGATGATCGATTTGGTATACTGGTGCATGATGGGGCTAAATTTCTTTCATCATCAGTTGGTAAAACAATGGTATCATATATGCTAGGGCATGCTGTTTGTGGTGGATATATTGACAGTGTTGAATCAAAAATCGATGATTATCCGTTATTAAAAAATACAGTTTATGATGGGCAACGAATAATTGACCTTCTTAACATGGCTTCAGGAGATCAAAAATATGTAACTCTTGAGAAAAGAATTAAAAAAACTGGCAAGATGGCAGGATTTGCACCTATTAGATACCACATGGAAGGTGTATTTAAAGGTTCAGAAAAATCGAAAAAAAAATATAATTATAATGGATTTCCTCCAATAATTTTAATTAACTATATTTGGTATAAGTCAAACGGTGATTACCAAAAGATTTTAGACAAAACATTTAGGGAAAAATCGAAAATTAAAAATTATGCTATATTTTCAAAACACAAGGACGGAACATATGATGATGGTATTTTAACAAATCAATTTTGGGCTACTAGATATGATTATATGAGAATTGCAAAAGCAATGTTAGATGATTGGCAAAATGATACGTGCGTTGGTAAATATCTAAAAAATATTTATAAAAATAGAATTAAAAAAAATCACTCGTACAAAAATGATAAAAACAGTTTTCTAAATCCTAAAGGTTATGCAGGTTTTTTTCATACAGATTATTCAGGTATGAAAGATAGAACAATTATGGGTATGGATGGAAATGGTGGTCAATCAATAATGATTGATTTTGATCGTGGACGTATAATTGTTATTAATTCGATACATACAACCTATAATTGGACAAAAATTGCCCATTCAGTAATTAAAAATGGATCCTAGTCTATTAGATAATCTAAAAAAAATTTTTTAGTGTCTAAAAAAAATTTTTTAAGGGTCTTGGTCTTTGTTTTAGTAGCTGCAATAGTAGTTGGTTGTAGTGAAAAAAAATCACAAATTAAAATAGAAAAGGTATTGTTATTTGGTGATAGCCTAATGTCAGGTTATGGCTTACCTGAGGATGACCATTTATCTGTTGTATTAGAAAAAAGTTTAAAATCTGATAAATATGAAATTCAAATTTTTAATGGCAGTATTTCCGGAGATACATCTTCAGATGGTTTAGATAGAATTGAGGATGAATTATCAGATACAAGTTACGATTTAATAATTATTGGTCTTGGAGCAAATGACATGTTAAGAAGAATTAACCCAGATCAAACAAAGCAAAATTTAGAGGATATAATTAACATTATAACAAGTAATAATATCAAAATTATACTTGCTGGCATGATTGCTTCACCAACAAATGGGTTAAATTATAAAAAAAAATTTGACAAGATCTATCCTGATTTATCAAAAAAATTTGAGTTAGAATTAATTCCATTTCTTTTAAAAGGAGTAGCTCTTAATCCAAGTTTAAATCAGGCTGACGGAATACATCCAAATGAAAAAGGGGTATTAATTATTGCAGAAACAATAAAAAAAAGTATTACTAACTTTTTAAAAAAATAGTCCCTAAGGCTTGTTTAATTAATTATAAGATATTAAGGAACCAACCAATCCATTTTATTAGTTTCTAAATCAAACTTTGCTCTACGGTGACCTTTGGCTGCAAGATAAAGCCATTCAATAGATTTAATTTTACATTTAATTACAGTGAAATTTTTATAACCTTCTTCACTTTGTTTCATTGTGTAATCGAAATCTTCTAATTTAGATATCATTCCAGAAGTTGGATTTTCTGAAGTAGTTCCAGGAGGGCTATCAGTTAAATAACAACGTCTACTTATATGTTGAGTTTTCTTCCATGACTCTTCAGTTGTAGAATTTTGATTATTAACTTCACATTCTACTTTTACTCTTAATTGTATCTTTTCTTCTTTATCGTAGAAAACTAGAGAGGCATTCTTATTTTTTTTTAGAATATCGACTTTAGGAGATCTTAAGTCTGTATGAAATTGTAATAGATTGCTTGCTCTATCTGATTTACGTAAAACTACAATTCTGCCATCAACTTCGTTTTGATGAGCACAAATAAAAACTGGAATTCTAAATGGTGAACCTCTGTTAGTCACAGCATCATCTAACATAGACCAATACTTATTTTGAATTTCTACAAAATCTTCATAGTATGCTGGCTGCATACTTTACTTTCTAAATCTTTTAATTAAACTTGAAGTATCCCAACGATTGCCGCCCATGCCTTGAACTTCCCCGTAATATTTATCTACTAGTTCTGTGACAGGTAATAATGAGCCATTATTTTTTGCCTCATCCATTGCAATTTTTAAATCTTTTCTCATCCAATCGACTGCAAAACCAAAATCAAACTTATCATCTATCATTGTCTTATATCTATTTTCCATTTGCCATGATTGAGCTGCACCTTTTGAAATAACTTCAATTACATCTTCCATATTCAGTCCAGCTTTCATACCAAAGTTAATTGCTTCAGATAAACCTTGAACTAAACCAGCAATACAAATTTGATTAACCATTTTGGCAAGTTGTCCATTGCCAGCACTACCCAGTAGTTTCATCTTTTTACTGTAGCAATCAATTTTATCTTTTGCTTTATCAAAATCAGCTTGATCACCACCAATCATCACTGTTAGTGCACCATTCTCTGCACCAGCTTGTCCACCAGATACTGGAGCATCGAGTGCACCAAATCCATTTTTTTTTGCATACTCGTAAATTTCTCTTGCAATAGTTGCAGAGGCTGTAGTGTTGTCGATATAAACAGCACCTTTTTTAATTGTTTTGAAGGCACCATTGTTTCCAAAAGTTACTTCTCTTAAATCATTGTCATTACCAACACAGGTAAAAATATATTCTGCATCTTTAGCTGCTTCAGCTGGACTTTCAGCCAATTTACCTTTGTATTCACTAATCCATTTTTCTGCTTTTGATTTTGTTCGATTAAAAACAGTTACATTGTGTCCACCTTTTGATATATAACCAGCCATTGGATACCCCATGACACCAAGACCTATGAAAGCAACATTACAACTCATAATTTTTTATGTTTAATAGTTTAAGTTTAAAAGTAATTATATTTGGATTTATTTTTACATTTTTTTCTAGTTTTGGACAGAGTTTTTTTTTAGGTTTGTTTAATTCGAGCATAAGAGAAACACTTTCTATCACTCATGGACAATTTGGCTCAATATATGCATCAGCCACTTTATTAAGTAGTTTTCTTTTAATTTGGGTTGGAAAAAAAATTGATGATATCAATATTTTTCGATTTGCATTTTATGTTACTTTACTCTTAGCATTTTCATGTTTCTTTTTTTCAAAAATATCTTCAATAATTTTTTTATTTATAGCTGTTTTTTTGATGAGATTTTCTGGACAAGGATTAATGTCTCACACTGCAACTACAACAATTACAAGGTATTTTACAAAATCTAGAGGGAAAGCCTTAAGTGTAGGTTGGTTTGGTCTTTCAACAGCTGAATTTATTTTACCTGTATTAATTGTTTATTTACTTTCAATTACAGCTTGGCAGAATATTTGGATATCTATTGCAATTTTAGTTTTGCTTTTTTTACCTTTGATATCATTTTTTTTAATTAAAAAATTGGATTTTGATACGAGAGAACAAGTAGACCCAACTGACTCTGAAATAAAAGAAATTAAACAATGGAAAAGAATTGAGGTTATAAAAGATTATAGATTTTATATTGTATGTTTAAATATGTTAGCAATGCCGTGGATTGCAACTGGTGTATTTGTTTATCAGTCTTTCATTACTGAAGCTAAGGAATGGGGTTCTTTTGTTATTGCTCAATCATTCATGGTTTATTCAATATTGTCTGTGCTCACTTTGCTAGGATCTGGATTTCTAATAGATAAGTTTACTAGCAGAAAACTTTTAATCTTTATGAATATACCTTTGTTAATTTCTACTTTAGTTTTATTTTATTTTAATAATCCAATAACATCTTTTATTTTTCTTGGATTAATAGGTATTTCTAATGGTTTAGCCAATGTTCTAGGTTCATCAACATGGGCTGAAATTTATGGTGTAAAATTTATTGGCTCAATTAAAGCTCTAACTACAGCTTTAATGGTTTTTTCCACTGCTTTTGGAACAGCTTTATTCGGTTTTTTGATAGATAGAGGCTTTTCTATTGAGCAAATTGCTATGGTTTCATTTGTTTATATTTTAATCTCCTTGATCTTATTATTTTTTGTAAGAAATAAGCTAAATCCACAATATATATAAAAAATCTCCTTGATTTTTTTTTAGTCACTGTATAGATACTGCGCATGGCTAGAGTTACCGTTGAAGATTGTATCGATAAAGTTGAAAGTCCCTATGAGCTTGTTTTAGTTGCAAAAGAAAGAGCAACTCAATTGAACTCTGGTATTGAGCCAACTTTAGATAGAGATAATGATAAAAATACAGTCATATCACTCAGAGAAATAGCTGAAGAAAAAATTAAAGTTTCAGATTTAAGTGAAAGCGCAATCTATAAATTAAGAAAACATGTAGAGCAAGTTGATGATGGAACGGAAGATGATGAAGATGTAGGTGATGATTTTGAAAGTTTATACAAAGGTGAAATTTCAAAAAGTGGTGCTCCTATATTACCATCAAAAAGAGCCAGAAAAGCTCCAGAAAAAATTCAAGTTTCAAAAGATGATTTAGCCGAACTATCTCAAACAGCTAGTCCTGACGTAGACTCTCAACCATCAGAGGAAACGGAGAGCGACTCTGATGATGTTTCTCTTGATGAAGTTTCAGAAGCAGAGGAACAGGTAAGTCAACAAGATGCAGAGTCTTCTGAAGAAAATAATTAATTATTAAATTCTTCTAAAATTTTTTGTCGATGCTCATCCAAATCAGGAATATCACCTCTAGTCTTTTCATCCTTATATGATGACATTTTGATTGGGTTTCCAGCTAATTTGAAATCCCCCACAACTTTATGAAAAGCTTTTACGATCATGTTTCTTGACTCTATCTGAGGATTTTCAACAGCCTCTTTTATATTAAAAATTGGACCACATGGAATTTTATCTTTTTCCATTTCTTTAACCCACTCATCAGTTTTTTTGGCAAATAATTTATCTTCTAAAATTTTTTTAAGCTCGTCCATATTTTTAGCTCTAGATGAATTATTTGAAAATTTTGGATTTTGATTTACTTCACTTATTTTTAAGACATTGCATAGTTTTTCAAATAATTTATCATTGCCTGCTGCAATTATTATATAACTATCTTTTGTCTTGAAGGCTTCAAATGGAGCAATTGATGGATGACGTGATCCCATCGGTTTTGGAATTTCATTCTTTGAGAGATATCGTGCGATAGCATTTTCTAGAATAGCTATTTGACAATCAAGCATCGATACATCTATGTACATTCCTTTGCCAGTTTTTTGTCTATCGTAAAGAGCAGCGTTAATTCCAATAGTAGTAAAAAGTCCTGCAGTTATATCTCCTATAGATGTTCCAACTCTTGTAGGTTCAGAATTTGGTTGACCAGTTACACTCATCAATCCTCCCATACCTTGTACTACCATGTCGTAAGCTGGTAACTCTTTAAGTGGACCTGTTTGACCAAATCCTGAAGCTGAAGCATAAATTAGTTTGGGATATTTTTTGGACACATCCTTCCAGCCATAACCCCATTTTTCTAAAGTTCCTGGTTTAAAATTTTCGACTAAAATATCTGCTTTAGATAAAATTTTATCAAAAATTTTTTTATCCTCTGCATTTTTTAAATTGAGAGCAATACTTTCTTTACCCCTATTTAAAGACATAAAATAAGCAGAGTAATCTTTTATAAATGGTCCAAAATTTCTTGAGTCATCTCCGATTTCTGGAGCTTCAACTTTTATCACCCTTGCACCTAAATCTGATAATATCATTGTGCAATAAGGCCCAACTAATACTCTCGTTAAATCAACAACTAAAAGGTTTTTTAAAGGTCCATCCATAAATATAGTTTTATATTAAGTGCTTTTACCGACTTGACTCTTATTAATAAGTTCACTTTAATTGAATTATTAAAAATAACAATAGAGGGAAAAATAATGTTAAAAAAAATATCTTTATACTTAACTTCATTAGTTTTCGTTTTCACAACTATTGGTTCTGCTTTTGCTGTAACTTTAAAAGCAAGTCACCAATGGCCAGGAACACCGAGAGCTGATGGATCTTTTGACCCGCGTCATGAAATGGTGCAAATCATTGCTGACGAAGTCAAAAAAGCAAATGTTGGAATAGATATAAGAATTTATCCAGCTAAATCATTATACAAACCAAAAGAACAGTGGAAACCAATGACAACAGGTCAGTTAGACATTTCTGCTTTTCCATTAGCGTATGCATCTAAATTCCACCCAGAGTTTGACGCAACTCTAATGCCAGGAACAGTCAAAAATCATGACCATGCATTGAGATTTAATAAAGGTCCAATGATGACTGAGATCAAAAAAATCATTAATGATGCTGGTGTTGTAGTTTTATCTGATGCTTGGTTGGGAGGTGGTTTTGCTTCAAAAACAAAATGTATCAAAAATCCTAGCGATGCAAAAGGTCAAGTTATGAGAGCTGCAGGTAAAGCATTTAACCAAATGTTAGAAGCAGCAGGAGCTGGTATACAAAGTATGCCATCATCTGAAATTTACACAGGTTTACAAACTGGTGTATTAACAGGTGCCAACACTAGTTCAGGAAGTTTTGTAAGTTACAAAATTTATGAACAAGTTTCATGTGCAACTCCTCCAGGAAAATTTGGTCTATGGTTTATGTACGAACCAATCTTAATGTCAAAAAAGTCTTATGATGCTTTAAGTTCTAAGCAACAAAAAGCTTTAATGAAAGCTGGTAAAGTTGCTGAGAAATACATGACAGCTCAAGTTGAAAACTTAGATAAAAAGTTTGAAGATGCTTATAAAGCTGCTGGTGTAAAATTGGTATACATGGATGCAAAAGACCATGCTGCATGGGTAGAGATTGCGAAAAAATCTTCTCATAAAGCATTTGCTGATAAAGTTCCAGGTGGCGATAAGCTGATGGAAATGGCTTTAGCAGTTAAATAAAATAATATATAAAGAACCCCTATTTATTCTTATTAAATAGGGGTTTTTTTATGAAAAAAAAATATCTACAACTTTGTGACCATATAGCTAAGGCATGCGGTGCTTTTGCTGTATTGGCATTGCTTTTATCAATTTTGGTAATCGTTGAGCTTGTTTTTGAAAGATATTTTTTTCAAAGAGCAATTACATGGCAGACAGAACTTGTCACCATGTTATTGGTAGCTTCAACTTTCATAGGAAGTGTATACGTTTTAAGTGAAAAAGCTCATGTTAGTATGGAATGGATTTATGACTTTCTATCAAAAAAAAATATAATTAGATTAAAAATTTTTACATCATCAATAAGTTTACTTTTTTTCTTAATTTTATTTTATTTTGGATTTTTAATGTTTGAGGAAGCATTTACTAAAAATTATTCAACAGGAACAGTTTGGGATCCACCACTGTGGATACCATATTCATCAATGATGTTGGGGGCTTTGTTAATGATATTACAGTATATTGCAGAAATTATAAAATTAACTGATGACAAGGATTTTAAATAAATGGATCCACTGATTATAGCATTAATTGTTGCAGTTTTTACTTTATTAGTACTTTTTTCTGGAATTCCAATTGCTTTTGGTTTGAGTTTTGTTTCGATTGCTTTGTTAGTTACATTTGAGGGATTTCAAATGCTTGACGTATTTGCTGAAACATTTTTTGCAGGATTAAATTCTTTTGTTTTACTTTCCATACCGATGTTTATTTTAATGGGAATGGCTGTCGCTAATTCTCCTGCAGGAAAAGATTTATATACAGGTTTGGATAGATGGCTTTGGAGAGTACCAGGTGGATTAGTAATTTCTAATATTGGTGCTTGTTCAATTTTTGCCGCTTTAAGTGGATCGAGCCCTGCAACTTGTGCAGCAATTGGAACAATGGGAATACCTGAAATGAGAAAAAGAGGGTATTCCGACCAAATCGCAACAGGAACTATTGCAGCTGGAGGAACCTTAGGAGTTTTAATACCTCCCAGTATTGTTTTAATTGTTTATGGAATTGCAACAGGTACATCAATTGGTAGATTATTTTTATGCGGTCTTGTACCTGGATTCATGTTAGCGGGTATGTTTGCAATTTGGGCTCTTATTCACAGTTATTTTATTGATAAAGATGCTGCAAAAGCTCTAAGAAATAGAGTGAGACCAACTTTAAAAGAAAAACTTGAAGTATTACCAAGAATTCTTCCTTTCTTAGCTATTATTGCAGGTGTTTTGTATGTTCTTTATGGAGGTGTTGCAACACCATCTGAGGCATCTGGAGTAGGAGCATTCTTAGTTTTTGTATTGATTGCGGTAGTTTATAAAATTTATCAACCAAGCAAAATTTGGAACATTGTTAAAGTTTCAATGAAAGAAAGTGTGATGATAATGTTTATCATTGCTGCATCATATCTTTTTGCTTTTACTCTCTCACAACTCTATGTAACCCAGTCTTTAGCACAGAGCATGGTTGAATTAAGTTCAAACAAATGGGTTGTGTTCATTTTAATAAATATATTTCTTTTAATAGCTGGTTTCTTTTTACCGCCAGTTGCAGTTATTGTAATGACCTCAGCTATATTATTGCCAGTAATCACCACTTTAGGATTTGATCCGTATTGGTTTGCAATAGTATTTACAATCAATATGGAGATTGGCTTAATTACACCGCCAGTTGGACTAAATCTTTATATTATAAAAGGAATTACCCCAGACGTTAGTTTGTCAGAAATTTTAAAAGGGTCTATACCATTCATGATAATTATGGCTTTAGCTATAGTAATTTTATGTATTTTTCCTGAGATTGTTACATGGTTACCTGATAAAATAATGGGTAAAGACCTTGGATTCTAAAAAAGAAATAAATAGAAAAATATCAGTTGCTCCAATGATGGATTGCACTGATAGACATGATCGTTTCTTCTTAAGACTGATGAGCAAAAATGTAATGCTCTATACTGAAATGGTAGCTACAAAATCAGCAATTCACGGTGATAGAAAAAAAATCTTGTCTTTTAGTCAGGAGGAAAAACCTCTTGCTTTACAAGTTGGTGGTTCCAATAAAGATGAATTAGCAGAAGTTGCTAAAATTGGAGAAGACATGGGGTATGATGAAATAAATATCAACCTTGGATGTCCTAGTAAAAAAGTTCAAAAGAATAAATTTGGCGCTTGTTTAATGAAAGAACCAGAGTTAGTAGCTGAGTGTATACACGCAATGGTAAATGCTTGTAAAATTCCAGTGACTGCTAAAACACGTATTGGTTTTGATGATGTAGAAGATTTTGATTATCTAAATAATTTTATTAGACAAATGAGAGATGCAGGAGCGAAGACGTTTATTTTGCATGCAAGAAAAGCAATGCTAAGTGGATTATCTCCAAAACAAAATTTGAATATTCCAAAGTTAAACTACGATATGGTTTACAAAATTAAAAAAGAAAATCCAAATTTAGAAATTATAATTAATGGAGGCATAACCAAAGTAAGTGAAATAAAAGATCATTTAAATTATTGCGACGGTGTAATGATTGGCAGATCTATTTATCAAAACCCATATTCTCTCGTGGAAATAGAAAAAGAAATTTTTAATGTCGACAATAACCCTACAAGAGAAGAAGTTGTTCAAAAACTTTTAGAGTATATAGATAAAGAAGTTAAAGAGGGTACCAAAGTTAATCACATAATGAGACACACAGTTGGACTATATCATGGTCAAGTTGGATCTAAAGAATGGAAAAGGTATTTAAGTGATAACATGATGGCTAGAGACTCTGATTTTCAAAAAGCAAAACATATTATGACTATTGTTCAAAATAATGAAAAAGCAAATCAAACAAGTCAGTAATGGAAATAATAGATTTAGGTGAATTAATAAACTTACTATTTGTCTTAGGTGTTGCTGCAGCAGTCGCAGGTTTTTTAGCTGGCTTACTAGGTGTTGGTGGAGGAATAATTATGGTTCCTGCTTTATACTATGCTTTCACAGTTTTAGATTTTGATATTATAACAAGAATGCATTTGTCAGTTGGTACTTCCTTAGCAATAATAATTCCAACTTCTATTATTTCTACCAAAACACATATGGAATATGATGCAGTAGATTTTAAAATGGTAAAATCATTTGGTATTTTTATTTTATTTGGAGTAATTGCTGGAACTTTTTTAGCTGTGAACTTGAAAACGGCAGCGTTAGTTTTATTCTTTTCTATATTTGCGTTTATTGTAGGTTTATTTTTTATTTTTTTGAGAGAAAAACTTCTTGAAAATCCAAAAGAGATTTCTGATTTAGTAAAAAATATTTCTGGGATTGTAATAGGCTTCATTTCAGTGCCTCTTGGAATTGGTGGTGGTTCATTAATGGTGCCTTTTATGAGAACATTTGGTTATGATATTAGAAAATCCATTGGAACAGCCGCTGCAATAGGTTTTTTGATTGCTTTGAGTGGTAGTATAACAATGATTTTAGGGGGTAAAATAATTGATAATGTTAGTACTCCTTTTAGTATTGGTTACATAAATTTATTGGGTTTTCTAGTTTTTGTACCAGTAACAACAGTCATGGCTCGTATAGGCGCAAAAGCAGTTTATCGAATTGATAAAAAATTATTGAGTAAAATTTTCGGAACTTTCTTAATTATAGTGTCTATTAGATCATTTATTGAGTATCTGAATATTAGTTAAAATTTATCTTGATCAGTGCCCCATTTAATCTTGTTCCAAATCCTTTCGTGAAAATAATAGAAAAAAAGTGGTATTATCGATCCAATTCCTAATATTCCCGCAACTTTAAAAGAACCTGTAAAAATATATCCAAACAGCATCCAGTATACAAATATAAGAAATCTCCAAGAAAAAGTTTTTGCAACTGACCTTATTTTTTTGTCTGCCATTTAACAGTATTTAATTCTGCTTAAAAGATGGGGCAAGGGTGGTTTCAGTCTCCCTCTGCCACCCTTAATAAAACTATATTTGATTCTTAAAAAAACACAAAACTCGTAATAATTGAATTTATTAGTTGTTGATAAATAGATTTGAGGAAGATTATATTTTTTGGTCGTATTCTCCAATTTTACCAGTTTTTTGTAATAATTTATCAATAAATTCAAATATCTTTTTTTTCTCTCATCAGAGGTTGGGCTCTCAGTAACAACCACTAGCGAAGGTTTATTTGATGAAGCTCTAATTAAGCCCCAGGACCCATCATTAAATGAAAATCTTACTCCATTTACAGTAATAATTTCTGTTATTTCTTGTTGGTCGATTTTTGTTTTATTATTTTTTATATTTTCGATTTCCTTTACAAGCTGATTTACCACCTCATATTTTTCATTATCTTTGCAAAATGGAGCCATTGTAGGTGATTGAAATGTTTTTGGTAACTCATCCATTATTTCACTAATTTTTCTATTATCGTTATCAAGTAAGTGGCATACTTGGATAGCTGAGTTAATACCATCATCATATCCATACCCTAGAGGTTGATTAAAAAAGAAATGCCCGCTTTTCTCAAAACCGGCTAGCGCTTTCTCATTATGAACTTTTCTTTTGATATGGGAATGACCTGTCTTCCAATAAATCGTTTGGCATTGATTATCTTTTAATATTTTGTCGTTAGAATATAAACCTGTTGATTTGACATCTACAATGAATTTAGAATTTTTATGAGTGTTAGAAAGATTTCTTGCAATTAAAAGGCCAATTTTGTCTGAAAATATTTCATTTCCTTTATCATCTATCACTCCTAATCTATCACCATCACCATCAAAACCAAAACCAATATCGGCATTATTTTCTTTTACAAATTTTGATATTTCGTGAAGCATTTCTAGATCTTCTGGATTTGGATTATATTTCGGAAATGTCCAGTCTAATTTACAGTCTAATTCAATTACGTCACAACCTATTCCCCTTAAAATATCAGGTGCGAAAATACCTGCAGTACCGTTTCCACAAGCAACAACAGCCTTTATCTTTTTTTTAATTTTATTTTTTTTTATTAAATCGTCTTTATATATTTGTTGAAAATTGTTTATTTGTTTTTCACTTCCACTACCTGTCGAAAAACTTTGATTCAATGTAATCTCTTTTAATTCTTTCATCTCATCTGGTGCATGGGTTAATCCCTTTTTAATACCCATTTTTACACCAGTCCAACCATTCTCGTTATGGCTGGCAGTTATCATTGCAACCGCATCAGAGTTTAAATTAAATTGAGCAAAGTAGACCATTGGAGACAATGATAATCCTACATCTTCCACATAACATCCCGTTGAAATAAGACCCTTTTTAAATCCTTTCTTAATTCCTTCACTGTAAGATCTATAATCATGACCCACTATTACTCTTGGATTAATTTTTTTTGTATGTTTTATAATTTGAGAGCCGAATCCTTTTCCAAGATTCGTCATTCCCTCTAAATTTATATCTTTTTCATACAACCATCGGGCATCATATTCTCTAAACCCGTATGGACTTATTTTTAAATTTTCAGACATAATTGTTAATTACTTACATTTTTTTGGATTTTTTTATTGATATTTTTTTTGCCACGTTCTATAAATGTTCTATTGATTTGTTGTTTATATAGTATATTAACACCAAACGCACACAACATATAGTTGTTTTCGTTAAAATAACAAATATAATACATTATTTATGAATAAAATAGTATCGCTAGCAATTAAGAAAGCTGTCTCTGAATATAACCCCAAGGTTGAAAAAGTCGAAAATGATAACAGGCCTGATTTATTCTCGCTCAACAATGAAACTGAACTTTTTCAAAATGATAGAGGCATCATAATCAAAATTGACCGATCCAGAGATTCAAATTTAACTGATTTTGGAAAAGCAACTTTAAAAGATAGATATCTTGGCCACAATGAATCTTTTCAAGATTTATTTGCAAGAGTTGCTAGCACTTATGCAGATGATAATTTGCATGCTCAAAGAATTTATAACTACATAAGTAAATTATGGTTTATGCCAGCAACACCAGTTTTATCGAATGGTGGGACAAAAAGAGGTTTACCTATTTCTTGTTTTCTGAATGAAGCTTCTGATAGTTTAGGAGGTATACTTGATCTTTGGAGTGAGAATGTTTGGTTAGCCGCAAAAGGTGGTGGTATAGGTAGTTACTGGGGAAACTTAAGATCTATCGGAGAAAAAATTGGTAAAGTAGGAAAAACTTCCGGAATTATTCCTTTCATAAAAGTTATGGACTCTTTAACTATGGCAATAAGTCAAGGCTCATTAAGAAGAGGATCTGCAGCATGTTATCTTCCAATTGATCATCCTGAGATTGAGGAATTTATGGAAATGAGAAGACCAACTGGTGGTGATCCAAATAGAAAAGCTCTTAATTTACATCATGGCGTTTTGGTTACAGATGCATTTATGAGAGCGGTTGAAAATGATGAAGAATGGGCATTGAAAAGTCCAGCTGATGGATCCATTCAACAAACAATTTCAGCAAGAAATTTATGGATAAGATTATTAACAGCTCGAATTGAAACTGGAGAGCCTTATATTATTTACATCGACACAGTCAACAGACAAATCCCGCAACATCATAAACTTGCAAACTTAACAGTCAAAACATCCAATCTTTGCAGTGAAATAACTTTACCAACAGGTATCGATAAAGATGGAAGAGACAGAACAGCTGTTTGTTGTTTATCATCATTAAATTTAGAAAAATATGATGAGTGGAAAGACGATCCAAATATGATTACAGATGTGATGAGATTTTTAGATAACGTTTTATCTGATTTTATTAATAAAGCTCCAGATCAATTTAAAGATGCTAAATATTCTGCAGAAAGAGAGAGAAGTGTCGGACTTGGTGTAATGGGTTTTCATTCTTTCTTACAAAAGAAAAGAATTCCGCTTGAGTCTGTAATGGCAAAATCTTGGAATAAAAAAATATTCAAACAAATTGATGAACAAGTCAATCAAGCTTCAAAAGATTTGGCAGAAGAAAGAGGTGCTTGTCCAGATGCAGCTGAGTATGGTTACATGGAAAGATTTTCAAATAAAACTGCAATAGCTCCAACCGCATCAATTTCAATTATTTGTGGAGGAGCCTCACCAGGGGTTGAACCAATTGCTGCTAATAGTTATACACACAAAACTTTGTCAGGTTCTTTTAATGTCAGAAATAGATATCTTGAAGAAATACTTGAAAGCCACGGTAAAAATGATGATGAAACTTGGTCAACAATTACTACCAACCAAGGTTCAGTTTCTCATCTAGATTTTTTAACTGATCTTGAAAAAGATGTTTTTAAAACTGCATTTGAGTTAAATCAAAAATGGATTATTGAATTAAGCGGAGATCGAACTCCATATATCTCTCAAGCCCAGTCAGTTAATTTATTTTTGCCAGCAGATGTTCATAAAAAAGAATTACATAGAATTCATTTCGATGCATGGAAAAAGGGTCTTAAAAGCCTTTATTATTGTAGATCGAAATCAATTCAAAGAGCTGAAAATATCAATAATGCTAACTCTACTGATATTACAGCTAATGTATATAAATCAAAAAAACAACAATCTAACGAACAACCAGAATATGAGGAGTGTTTATCATGTCAGTAGCAGAAAAAACTAAGACGGAGAAAAAAGAAATTATTCAGCCAAAAAAAATGGGTTTATTAGTTGAAAACCCCGTATACAAACCATTTAGATATCCATGGTGTTATGATGCATGGTTAACTCAACAAAGAATTCACTGGTTACCAGAAGAAGTACCACTTGGTGATGATGTAAGAGATTGGCAAAAAAATTTGTCACAACCTGAAAAAAATTTAGTTACTCAAATATTTAGATTTTTTACTCAAGCGGATGTTGAAGTTAACAACTGTTACTTAAGACACTACACAACAGTATTTAAACCAACAGAAGTATTAATGATGATGACAGCTTTTGCAGCGATGGAAACAGTTCATGTTGCTGCATATTCACACTTATTAGATACAATCGGCATGCCTGAGTCAGAATACTCAGCTTTTATGAAGTACAAGGAGATGAAAGATAAATATGATTACATGCAAGGTTTTAACGTAAATTCGAAAGAGGACATTGCAAAGACAGTTGCAGTTTTTAGTGCTTTCACAGAAGGTTTGCAGTTATTTGCTAGTTTCGCAATTCTTTTAAATTTTCCAAGACATAACAAATTGAAAGGAATGGGACAGATAGTAACTTGGTCTGTTAGAGATGAAACTCTTCATTGCAACTCAATGATTAGAATCTTTAAAGAATTTATAAAAGAGAATCCAGAAATTTGGACACCAAAACTTAAAAAAGAACTTTACGAGGCTTGCAGAACAATTGTTGAGCATGAAGATGCTTTTATAGATTTAGCTTTTGAAATGGGTCCAATGGAAGGTTTAACTGCGCAAGAGGTTAAGGATTACATCAGATTTATTGGAAATAGAAGATTGGTTCAATTAGGATTAGAGCCAATTTATGATGTAGAAAAAAATCCACTTGGATGGCTTGACACAATGCTTAATGCCGTTGAGCACATGAACTTCTTTGAAGGTCGTGCTACAGAGTATTCTAAAGCATCAACGCAAGGAACTTGGGTCGAGGCTTTTAGTTAATTTCTATATAAAGGACTAGATAGTAGATTGTAAATTATCTAATATGATTAGATGATCGTTTCGCCTTGTATAAGTATATGTAGGACAGATCCCGTTACAGGTTACTGTTATGGTTGCGGAAGAACCAATGAGGAAAAAAGAAATTGGAAACTCAACGAGACTACTGATGAGTGGAAAAAAGAAAATATTCTCAAAATAAAAAGTAGGCTTACAGGCTGGCAATTGAAAAGCTTTGAAGAGTCTTATAAAAATAAAATTGATAATGGTATTTCTCTTTTTAAAAAAGAAATTCTTAAATAAATATTTTTTGATCCAAAAACATATTTCAAATTTATTATGGGAAATTTTAACTTACCAAAAAAAGCTGCAAGATTAATTGTTCTACAAAGAATAGAACTATTAAGTCCCTTTTTAGCAAAAATAAGAAAGTTATTTGGCAGGTATTTTTTTTCAAACTTTATCACAAGATTTTTTTTGGATCCTAAAATAATAAGAGAAAAATATTATCAAATAATGGCCGATGAATTTTCAATTATAGAGAGATTTATTGACTCAAATGACAAAATTTTTCTTAGCATTGGTGGTGGGGTAGGAGGATTAGAACTGATAATCAATCAAAAATTTAAAAATAACGAATATCATTTCATAGAGAAAAATTATGTTTCAAAAAAAGTAAAATATGGCTGGGGTGGTATGGAAAACAAAGAAGCCTACAATGATCTGAATTTACAAAAAGATTTTTTAAAAATGAATGATATGAATGAAAATCAAATAGATATTTATGATTTTGATAACGATAAATTGCCAGATAAAGAATTTGATATAATTATCTCATTGTTTTCTTTAGATTATCATTACGATTTCAATTTATATAAAGATTACTTAAGAAAAGTTTCAAAATCAGATACAAAAATTATTTTTGACACAATTAGAGCTGACTATTTTTTAAAAATTTTTAAAAAAGTTGAAATTATTAAAACTTATAACAATACAGTTCATAAATCAAAAAGGGTTGTTTGTAGTGAATTTTGGACTTAGATAAAATATTTATCTTTGATTTAATTGTAGAACTTTTCTATGTTTATTGCCTTTGTAGCTCGCTAAAGGTCTAATTAGTTTATTTGCAGCATGTTGTTCCATTATATGTGCCGACCATCCTGTAATTCTTGAAATAACAAATATTGGTGTAAAAAAATCTGTATCAAAACCCATTAAATGATAAGTGGGTCCAGTGGGATAATCCACATTAGGATGTATGTTTTTTTTATCAATCATAACTTTCTCAACAATGTCGTAGATTTTTTCAAATTTTTTATCTTTTTTTATCTTTGCAACTTTAGCAAAATATTTCCTCATCGTAGGCACTCTCGAGTCACCAGATTTATAAACTCTATGACCAAACCCCATAACCACTTCTTTATTTGCTAAAGCATTGTTTATCCATTTTAAGGCATTTTTTGGGTCTTTTATTTTATTCATCATATGCATAACTTCTTCATTGGCCCCACCGTGAAGGGGACCCTTTAAGCTTGCTATTGCGCCAGTAATAGCTCCGTGTATATCAGATAAACTACTTGTTATAGTTCTTGCAGTGAATGTTGAAACATTAAAACTATGTTCAGCATATAAGATTAGAGAGACATCAAAAGCTTTTACAATTTCTTTTTGAGGAACTTTGCCAAAGCACATATGAAAAAAATTCTCTGACATGTTTAAATTTTTTTTAGGTTTAATGATATTTTTACCTTTTCTTACTCTATAAAATGCAGCTAAAGCAGTTGGCGTTTTTGCCAAAATTCTTACAGCTTTTCTCATGTTTGCTTCAGGTGAAGAGTTTGTTGTCTCTTTATCTTCTAAACCCATTATGCTGACCGCAGTTCTAGCTACATCCATTGGATGGGATTTTTTCGGCATTTTTTTAATGAATGAATATAGATCTTTAGAGAGATCCCTATTATTTCTCTCCTCCTTTTCAAACTTTTTTAACTCTATTGAGTTTGGCAAATCTTTATTTAAAATTAAGAATGCGACTTCTTCAAATTTACAATATTCACATAAATCTTGAGCTGCATAACCCCTATATGTAAGAGAATTTATCTCAGGCATAACTTTTGAAACTTCTGTTTCATCAACGACTATTCCAAGTAAGCCTTTTTTTATGTCATCACTCATTATTCATGTCCATCAGTATTAAAATTATAAATAGTCTCGTCTAAACTATTATATTTTTCATAATCCACAAGCTCATATAACCTTTTTCTTGATTGCATCTTATCTATAATATTGTTTTGATGTCCATTTGCATAAATGTCTCTTAATCCATCTTCTACGTTTTTCATAGCTAATCTTTGAGTTGTGACTGGATAGATAACTATATTATAACCAAAAGCTTCTAATTCTTTAAAATTGAACAATTTTGTTTTTCCAAATTCAGTCATGTTTGCTAGTAAATAACACGAAAGCTCTTTTCTTACTTTTTCAAAATCTTTTTCATCATGTAAAGCTTCTGGAAAAATAATTTCTGCTCCAGCATCGACGTAAGCTTTACATCTATCAATCGTTTTATCTATTCCTTCTACACTTTTTGCATCTGACCTAGCTATAATCTTAAAATTTTTATCTTTTCTAGCCGAAACACACTCTTTAATTTTTTTAACCATAGCATCCGTAGATATCAGCTCTTTATTATCTAGATGACCACATCTTTTTCTTTCAATCTGATCTTCAAGATGTACAGCTGAAATTCCAAATTCCTCAAAAGTTTCTATTGTCTCTTTACAAGATTTAAAACCAGTATCTATATCAACAATCGTTGGAAGATTTGTAACTCTAGATATTAAATATGATCTTGTACTTACATCTTGCAATGTTGTTAATCCAATATCAGGAAAACCAAGATCATTGGCCATAACACCACCCGAAACATAAACTGCATCATAACCAATTTCTTCGATAAGTTTTGCTGTCAAAGGATTATAAGCACCAGGAACCCTTAAAATTTTATTTGATTTTAATTTCTTATCGAAATCTTCTCTTTTTTGTTTTGGTTCTTTCTCAACAAAATGCATTAAAAAATCCCTTTTTTTAAGTTTCTCTTTATTTTATTTTTTTTCACTTCTATATTTAAATTATCTAATTGACCCGGTTTTAATTTTTTCAAATTTTGGACTACTTTTAAAAATCTGTCACTCTCTTTTTTGTCAATTAAGTTTTCAGTTAAAGTTAAAAATTTGTTTATATAATTCTTTCTTTTAAAAGGTCTTGATCCATAAGGATGGGCATCAGCTATATCTTGTTGTTCTGAAATTTTTTTACCATTTTTTAAAGAAATTACTACTTTTGCACCAAAAGCCTTTTTCCTAGGATCTGAATTATGGTATTTTTTAGTCCATTTTTTATCTTCATGAGTTTTTATAGATCTCCAAATTTTTATTGTGCTTTTTTTCTTAGCCCTGGATTTTGTGTAAGATCTTATGTGGTGCCAGTTTCCGTCCTCTAAAGCAACAGCAAAAATATACATTATTGAATGATCTAAAGTTTCTCTACTAGCATTGGGGTCCATTTTTTGTGGATCATTTGCACCAGTTCCAATTACATAATGAGTATGATGACTTGTATAAATATCAATTTTTTTTATTTGATTTAAGTTTTGAATTTTCTTTTTTAACTTTTTTGCTAAATCAATTAATGCCTGTGATTGGTATTCAGCTGAATATTCTTTTGTGTAAGTTTCAAGTATTGCTTTTTTAGCCTCACCTTTTTTTGGAAGTGGAACTTTATATAATGCTTTTTTACCATTTAGTATTCTGGCGATCACACTATCTTCACCTTCGTAAATTGGACTTGGAGCACCTTCTCCCCGCATAACTCTGTCTACAGCTTCTATTGCTAGTTTACCAGCATGAGCTGGTGCATAAGCTTTCCAACTTGATATTTCACCTTTTCTAGATTGTCTTGTAGAAATAGTTGTATGTAAAGCTTGTTGAACAGCCTGATAAATTGTTTCAGTGTTTAATTTGAGCATCGATCCTATTCCTGCAGCAACACTAGGTCCTAAATGTGCAATATGATCAACTTTGTGTTTATGCAAACATATTCCTTTAACTAAATTAACTTGTACTTCATAAGCGGTAATGACTCCTCTCAAAAGGTCTAATCCACTTTTTTTATTTTGTTGTGCCACACTTATCAATGGAGGAATGTTATCACCAGGATGACTGTAATCTGCAGCTAAAAAAGTATCATGGAAATCAAGCTCTCTAACGGCTGTTCCATTTGACCATGCTGCCCATTCACAATCAAATTTTAATTTTTTATTAAGACCAAAGAGTGTAGCACCATTTTTTCTAGAATGTTTTAAAGCCATTTCTCTAGATGAAACTACAGGTTTTCTGTTTAGAGATGCGATTGCAACAGATGCATTATCAATTATTCTGTTTATAACCATTTCTATGGCATCTTTATTTAATTTTACATTATCACTAGCTATTTCAGCAATTTTCCAAGCAAGTTGTTTTTTTTTAGGTAAGTGAATTTTGGATGGATAAACTTTTACTTTATGTAATATCAAAATAACTCCTTACTATCGAAACTGTTTGTAATAGTTAAAAAAAAATAATCAATATTAAAGATATTTAGACACTATTTTTTCAATACCAATAAAGTCTTTTACCAAGTGATTGTGGTAAATTTCAGTTGTATTTTTTTCTGTATATCCATCTTCGAGTAAAATAACTGGAATACCTGCGCTTTTTGCAGCATTAGCATCCGTCTCACTATCTCCTATCATCAGTGATTTTTTTAAATTTCCATTAAGTATTTCAATTACTGAAGTCAAATGTCGTGGATCAGGCTTACAATAATCAAAAGTATTATGCCCAGCCACATATTCAAAAAAATCATAAATCCCAATTTTTTTTAAAAGATCAATAGCTAAATGTTCTTGTTTATTTGTACAAACCGCCATAGAAATTTTATTTTTTTTTGACCACTCTAAAAAATCTTTAACGCCATTAATCAATTTACTTTCATTAACAATATTTTTTCCATAAAAATCTACAAAATCTTTTACCATTTCTTTTTTTATTTTATCATCTTGAACTTTACCGAATTCTTTTTTAGCTTGTCCCCAAATCGATCTTCCAAGCATTGCACCAGCACCTTGTCCAACAAGATTTCTAATTTCCTCAGTAGATTTTGTTGGGTAACCAAATTTCTTCATTACATGATTATGAGCGCGCATAAGATCTGGAGCCGTATCAACTAAAGTTCCATCTAAATCAAATAAAATTGTAAATTTTTGTTTCATATTTAAAAGTATTTTTAAGAAATATTTTGTGAATTAAGAAACATATATACATAATATAAAGAATTTAAAAGATGAAACAGCTTAATTTAAAAAACTCTCAAATTAATTTAAGAAACAAGTTTTTAAAGTCAGGAGTGAAAATGATTGGTCCTGAAACAATCTTTTTTTCCAATGATACACAAATAGGAAAAAATGTAATAATTGAGCCTTATGTTGTGATTGGTTCTAAAGTTAAAATTGGAAATGATGTTGTGATTAAATCTTTTTCCCATCTTGAATCATGTCAAATTGAGAATAAAGTTGAAATTGGACCCTATGCAAGAATAAGACCTAATACAATTTTAAAAGAGGGTTCAAAAGTTGGAAATTTTGTTGAAGTTAAAAAAAGTGTAATCGGTAAAAAGTCAAAGGTAAATCACTTAACATATATTGGTGATAGTAAAATCGGTAAATCTGTAAATGTTGGTGCAGGAACAATTACGTGTAATTATGATGGAAAAAAAAAATACGTAACTAACATAAAAGATAAAGTATTTATAGGATCAAATTCATCACTTGTGGCTCCAATAACTCTTGGTGAAGGTAGTACAATCGGAGCTGGATCTGTTATAACAAGAAATGTAAAAAAAAAATCTTTGGCTTTAACAAGAAGTGAACAAAAAGAAATTAAGAATTACAAACCAAGAAAAAAATAATGTGTGGAATTATTGGAATTAATAGTTACAAGCCGGTCTCATCTACGATAATTAATTCGTTAAAAAAATTAGAATATAGAGGTTATGACTCAGCAGGAATAGCCACTCTATCAAGAGGTTCAATTAATGAGATTAAATCTGAGGGCAGGGTAGATAATTTAGAAAAAAATTCACTTGTCCAAAAGATGGAAGGAACTATAGGCATTGGTCATGTTAGATGGGCAACACATGGAATACCTAGCAGTTTAAATGCTCATCCGCATTCTTCCCAAAATGTTTCTGTAGTACATAATGGAATAATTGAAAATTCAACTATCTTAAAAAAGTTTTTAATTGGTAAAGGTCATAAATTCAAATCTCAAACAGATACAGAGGTTATTGTTCATTTAATAACTGAACATTTAAAAACAGAAAATGTAATTAATTCTATAAAAAAAACTTTGAAATTACTTCATGGAAGTTTTGCTTTAGGAATCATTTTTAAAGATCAACCAGATTTAATCATAGGCGCTAGAAGAGGTTCACCTTTAGCTGTCGGTTATGGTCCAAATGAAAATTATTTAGGTTCAGACTCATATGCTTTGAAATCAATGACAAACAAAATTACATATCTAAATGATGGTGAATTTTGTGTGATTAAAAAAGATCTAGTCGAGTTTTTTGATGAAAAGGGAAAAAAAATTAATAAAAAAGTTTTAGAATTATCTAGTGAGGATCAAAAATACGATAAAGGAGACTACAAACATTTTATGGCTAAAGAAATAGACGAACAACCAATGTCAATAAAGAACGGTATTAAAGAATACTTAGATACAGCAAACAATGACATTAATATATTTAATTTTCCCTGGAATGCAGAAGATATTTCATCAATAACATTGATAGGATGTGGTACCGCATATCATTCATGTTTAATGGCCAAATATTGGTTTGAGGAATTAACATCTCTAGATGTAAGTGTAGATATAGCCTCAGAATTTAGGTACAGAAAAAATAGATTTAAAAAAGATAGTTTATATATTTTTGTATCGCAATCAGGCGAAACTGCTGATACTTATGCAGCTTTAGATTTGTGTAATAAAAATGGTATGAAAACTTGTGGCATCGTTAATGTAATCGAAAGCTCTATAGCAAGAGACTCTAAATTTGTTTTACCAATTCACTGTGGCACAGAGATAGGTGTTGCCTCGACAAAAGCCTTCTTAGGTCAAATGTTAATTTTATATATTCTCTCTTTAAAACTTGGATTAATTAGAGGAGATATCAATAAGAAAAAATTTTCAAAAAAGCTGAAAGATTTAAAAGCTCTACCTGAATTAGTTGGCAAAACATTGCTTATTGATAATAAAATTCAAAATACCTCAAGTACTTTTATTGAGGCCAAAGGTTCAATGTTTTTGGGTCGAGGATTTTCATACCCTATCGCATTAGAGGGAGCTTTAAAATTAAAAGAATTATCTTACGTTCATGCCGAGGGTTACCCCGCAGGAGAAATGAAACATGGACCTTTGGCTTTGATTGAAGAAGGTATGCCAGTTGTAGTGTTGGCGCCTAGAGATAATTACTATAAAAAAACCATTTCTAACATGCAGGAAGTTATTGCTAGAGGAGCAAAGGTATTATTAATAACCAATAAAAGTAAAGATGAAGTTGTTTCAGAAAATATTTGGGAAACTATTGTAGTCGAGAATACAAATGATGACTTACTTCCGTTCCTTTTAACTATTCCGCTTCAAAAATTGGCATATTACTCAGCTCTTAAAAAGGGTTATGATATTGATAAGCCAAGAAATTTAGCCAAATCGGTTACAGTTGAGTAGCAAGTATTGAATTTACCTCATACTACAAGGATGCTAATTAAACTTATAATAACAAAAAATTTAAATTATGGATCAAGATAAACTTACAAAAGAATTTTATGCTCAGATAAAATATCCTGGACCTAATTCCTTAATAACATATCAATGGGCACAAAGATTAAAGCCATATATTCCCTCTAAAGAATTTTTACTTCTTGATGCAGGTTGTGGAGCAGGAAGACATACTGCAGGATTTTTAGATTTGTATCCGAATTGTAATGCAATATGTTTAGATATTTCAAAACCTAGTCTGCAATTAGCAGAAGCTTTGTTCAAAGAAAAAGGTTTTTCAAATAGAGTAAAAATTTTGAACCAATCATTTTTAGATGAAATTTCAATAAATAATTTAGCTGATTGTGCAATATCCATTGGGGCTTTACATCACTCAACTGATATTATTAAATCAATAAATAACATTAAGAATGCTCTGAAACCTGGTGGCATTTTAGGTATGATGTTTTATTCAAAAAAAGGCCACTACAAAAGATATATGCTAAGAGAAGCCATATCTATATTAGGTTTAAATAAAGATCTTGAAAGTGCCAAAGTGGCTGTAAAAAGTTTTAACAAAAAATATGGTAGTTTTTTTGATAAAACAATTAGAACAATTTACCAAGATATTAGAGATAATGTATCCCGTAAAGTTAAACAAATTTTGAAAATTCGTTCTTATGGTTATCCAACACATATTTCTATTAGTGATGCGATGTTTGCAGACGCTTATCTCACTCCCGTTGATGAAGCTTATGACACATTTGAAATAAAGAAAATTTTGGAAAAAGCTGATTTGGAAGTTTTAGAGTTTGTAACTTTAGGGAATATAAACAAAAAACGTTTGCCAGATACATGGGTAAATTCTTGGGAAAAGTTAGGGTTCTGGGAAAAAGTAAGAGTTATGGAATTGATCGACCCTTTACCTAAGTCGTGGTCTATAATTTGTAAAAAAAAGGCTAAATAATATCTATTAAATTAAATCTAAGTTGTATAGTTTCAAAACTCTGCTAAAACTACTCTAGGTTGAACATGAAAAATTGGAAAATAAATAGTTGGAGAAAATATCCAGTAAAACATATTCCTGAATATTCAGATAAAAAGGAATTGGAGCAAGTGTTAGGTAAAATAAAAAATTTTCCACCACTTGTTTTTGCTGGTGAGACAAGACACTTAAAACAACAACTTGCTGAAGTAGTAGATGGTAAAGCTTTTTTACTTCAGGGAGGAGATTGCGCTGAAAGTTTTGCTGAATTTAATCCAGATAATATTAGAGATACCTTTAAATTAATTTTACAAATGTCATTGGTGTTAACCTATTCAGCATCACTGCCAGTAATTAAGCTTGGAAGAATTGCAGGTCAGTTTGCCAAACCAAGAAGTGCACCAACCGAAAAACAAGGAAATTTAGAACTACCAAGCTATTTAGGCGATAATGTAAATGGTATTGAATTTAATAAAAAAGCTAGAGAGCACGATCCAAAAAGACTTTTTAGAGCTTACTCACAATCTGCATCAACTCTAAATTTATTAAGAGCATTTTCAAAAGGAGGTTTTGCAGACCTGAATAAAGTTCACTTGTGGAATTTAGACTATATCAAAAAAAGTCCTCAAGCTAAAAAATTTAAAGATCTAGAGGATAAGATTGCTGATGCATTAGCATTTATGTCAGCATGCGGAATTACTTCAGACTTTAATAACAGATTATATACAGTTAATTTTTGGACATCACATGAGGCATTACATCTACCTTTTGAGGAAAGCATGACAAGAATAGATTCTACAACTGGAGAATACCACGATACATCTGCTCATTTTGTATGGATTGGTGATAGAACTCGACAGTTAGATGGGGGTCATGTTGAATTTTGCAGAGGTATAGAAAATCCAATAGGAATAAAATGTGGCCCTACAAGTAAACCAGAAGAAATAGTAAAAATTTGCAACTTAATAAATCCAAAAAATGAAAAAGGTAAAATTACACTTATATCTAGATTTGGACACGACTCAGTTGAAAAATTTTTACCAAAACTCGTAAGAACCATTAAGAAAGAAGGTTTAAACGTGATTTGGTCTTGTGATCCTATGCATGGAAACACGATCAAATCTACAACTGGATTTAAAACTAGGCCATTCAATAGAGTTTTAAAAGAAGTACGAGATGTATTTGCAGTTCACCAAAGTGAGGGTTCGTACGCAGGAGGCTTACATATTGAAATGACTGGTCAAAATGTGACAGAATGTACTGGTGGTGCAAGAAAAATTTCTGATGCTGATTTATCAAGCAGATACCACACTCACTGTGATCCTAGGCTTAATGCAGATCAAGCCTTAGAATTAGCATTTTTAATATCAGATGAGATTAAAAAGAATAGCAGCTATTCAAAAAATTCTATTCAAGTGGCATCTTGATCTATTGCTTTAAATTGTAAGATTGTTAAATATTATTTTATGAATCCTAAAGAAAAAGTAAAATATATATCAAATTGGATCAAATCATACGTTGATCAAATGCCATCTAAAGCTCAGGCTTTGGTAATTGGTATATCAGGAGGAATCGACTCATCTGTATCAAGTACATTAAGCGCGATGACAGGTTTAAAAACTATTGTTTTGACTATGCCCATTAAGCAAATAGAAAACCAACATGATTTAAGTTTAAAACACCAACAATGGTTAGTAAAAAATTTTAAGAATGTAGAGGCACATACTATAAGTTTAGATAAATTATTTGAGACATTTTCATCAACATTAAATAAATTTGACAACGAACACGGATTTGCAAATTCAAGAGCAAGATTAAGAATGACAACTCTTTACCAAGTAGCAGCTGCCAATAAAGGAATAGTTGTTGGAACAGGTAATAAAGTAGAGGATTTTGGAGTTGGATTTTATACAAAATATGGAGATGGAGGTGTTGATATTTCACCAATTGCAGATTGTAACAAAACTGAAGTTTGGGAAATTGGAAAAGAACTTGGAATATTACAAGAGATTATCGATGCCGCTCCAACAGATGGTCTTTGGGATGATGGGAGAACTGATGAGGGTCAGTTAGGTTTTGACTATCAAGCTCTAGAGGATGCAATGAAGAATCCTAATTCTCCACATAAAGCAGAATACGAAAAAATTAGAAAACAAAATATGCATAAAATGGAGCCTATTCCAGTATGCAAAATTCCTAGTTAATCAATTAGATTAACAAATCATCAAATAAGGTATATTTCTTAATCAAGTGAAATGGATATTTTTTTAACAAACAATTTAACAAATAAAAAAGAGCAGTTCATCCCGATACAAAAAGAAAATATTGGCATGTATGTTTGTGGACCAACAGTTTATGATGATCCACATATTGGAAATGCAAGACCACTAGTTATTTTTGATATTCTTTTTAAGATTTTAAAAAATAATTTTTCAAAAGTCACATATGTAAGAAACATTACAGATATTGATGATAAGATTATTTTATCTTCACAAAAACTTAAAATATCGACAAAAGAGTTGACTGAAAAAATAACTAAAAGTTTTTTCGAAGACTGTAAATTTTTAAATTGTGAGGATCCTACTCATCAACCCAAAGCTACAGAGCATATAAGTCTAATGATTCAAATGATTAATGATTTAATTAAAAAAGGTTACGCATATGAAAACAATAAACATGTATATTTTGAGGTAAAAAAATTTTCTGAGTATGGAAAATTATCAAATAAAAAGTTAGAAGATTTAATTGCAGGTTCGAGAGTTGAAATAAGTGACAATAAAAGAAACTCTGAGGATTTTGTGTTATGGAAGCCATCAATTAAAGATGAACCTTCTTGGGACTCTCCTTGGGGACCAGGTAGACCAGGATGGCATTTAGAATGTTCTGCTATGTCAAAAAAACTTTTAGGTGATAAATTTGATATACATGGTGGTGGTATTGATTTAATTTTTCCTCACCACGAAAATGAAATTGCTCAATCTAGATGTGCTAATGATACTGAAGTTTTCGCTAACTTTTGGATTCATAATGCCTTTATAACAATGTCCAATGAAAAAATGGCCAAGTCTCAAGGTAATATCTTAAAGATAAAAGACTTTAGAAAAAAAATCAGTGGTCAAATAATCAGGTTAGCACTGATGAGTGCACATTATAAACAACCTTTAGATTGGAACGATAAATTATTAATTGATTGTGAAAATACTTTAGATAAGTGGTATCGAATAAAATTAGACAATTTCAAACCTGTAAAAGTTTCTGATGAAATATTGAAACCTCTTTATGATGATTTAAATACCCCGGGTTATATTGCTAATCTCCATGGCTTGTATGAAAAAGCAATTAAAGATGATAACAAAGATTTATTTATATCAGCATGTAGATTTATTGGTTTACTAAACGAAACAAGTGAGCAGTGGCATAATTTTAAAAGAGATAGAGTTTCATTAAGTGAGTCTGAAATCGAAAAAATGGTAAACTTAAGAGATAAAGCTAGAGAAAATAAGGATTATAAAGAGGCTGATCGAATTAGAGATGAACTTTCAGACAAAGGTGTTTTAATAGAGGACAAAGATGGTAAAACACTGTGGAAATTTAAATGAGTAAAGAAAGATTATACATATTTGATACAACCCTTCGAGATGGAGCTCAAACTCAAGGTGTGCATTTTTCAATTGATGAAAAAACAAAAATTGCACATGCTTTAGATGATCTTGGCGTAGATTATATTGAAGGAGGTTGGCCAGGTGCTAATCCAGCTGATACAGAATTTTTTCAGAAAGGTTTAGAATTAAAAAACTCTACCTTTACTGCATTTGGAATGACAAAAAAAGCAGGACGAAGTGCTGAAAATGATCCGGGTTTGTCAGCAATTTTAAATTCTAATACTAAATCTGTTTGTTTAGTTGGAAAGTCTTGGGATTTCCATGTTGATGTAGCTTTAGGAATATCTAAAGAGGAAAATTTAGATAACATTAAAGAAACCACAAAGCATTTTGTAAAAAATAATAAAGAGTTCATGTTTGATGCTGAACATTTCTTTGATGGCTACAAGGCAAACCCCGAATATGCTTTAGCTTGCATTAAAGCTGCTTATGATAACGGAGCTAAATGGATAGTTCTATGCGATACTAATGGTGGTACACTTCCTCATGAAGTAACTAAGATAGTAAAAGAAGTTTCAGAACACATACCTGGTGAAAATTTAGGTATTCATGCACATAATGATACTGGTAATGCTGTTGCAAATTCAATAGCAGCAGTTTTGTCAGGAGCAAGACAAATTCAAGGTACTATAAATGGTTTAGGTGAAAGATGTGGTAATGCTAACTTAATGTCAATTATTCCAACTTTCCATCTTAAAAAAGAGCTATCAGATAAATTTGAAATAAGTATAAAAAATAAAAATATCAAACATATTACACAATGTTCAAGGTTGCTTGATGAGATACTAAATAGAAAACCAAATAAACATTTACCATACGTTGGTGCTGCAGCATTTTCACATAAAGGCGGTTTACATGTATCTGCTGTTCAAAAAGATCCTAAAACTTATGAGCATATAAATCCTGAAGATGTTGGTAACAATAGAAATATTGTTGTTTCTGATCAATCAGGTAAATCAAATATTCTGTCTAGACTTAAAACAATTGGAATTGATATTAAGGAAAATGATCCTAAGGTTAAAAAACTATTAGAAGAAGTTAAAGATAGAGAGTTCATTGGTTATAGTTATGATGGAGCAGATGCATCTTTTGAATTACTAGCTAGAAGAGTAATGGGAGAAATTCCAAGATATATCTCAATTAAGGAATACGACGTTTCAGTCTCAAAAAATAATCAAGATAAAATAGTTTCTAGAGCAAAAGCAAAATTAGAAGTTGATGGTGAGCAAATAGTTTGCGAAGGTGAGGGTAATGGACCCGTTCATGCTTTAGATAACGCTATAAGAAAAAATGTTACTAAGTTAGAAAAATATTCTGAATATTTAAAAGATTTAAAGCTAGTTGACTATAAGGTAAGAATTTTAAATACAGGAACTGAAGCGACCACTAGAGTATCTATTGAAAGTACAGACTCCCAAGGAAAAAATTGGTTTACAATCGGCGTGTCACCAAACATAATTGATGCATCTTTTAAAGCTCTTATTGATAGTTTAGATTTCAAATTATTCAAGGACAAAGCTCCTGCAAGTAAATAAATGAAAATTAAAAAGTTCTCTTTGAAACCTGCTGATATTGAAAGCAGGGTAGGAGCAGATCCTGTAGTTTGTTACCCAAATGATAGTATAAATAATAATCTTGAAATATTACATGAAGCGAGAAAACATATTAAAAAAATTGATGAAGTTATAGTCCCTCCAAGAGATGCTAAAACTTTCAATGTTAAATCAGGTAATTTTTTTAGAATTGAAAGTGTTGAAGGTCCACAAGTAGGAGATTTAAATATATTTCAAGCTGATAATTTAAATGAAAAGTTTTATTCTGGAAAAACTAGAGCTCTCTACGGAACACATATATCAGTTGGAGATAAAATGTTCAGCAGTTTTCCATATTTAAGATCATTGGCAACAATTACGTGGGATACGTTAGATTGGTATGGTTATGATAAAGATGGGGGCTCAGTTCATGATGTTATTGGTACTAGATGTGATCCTTATACTTACAAGCTAACATCAAACAACGATTACCATTATTGTTGTCATTCAAATTTAACGAGAGCTTTAGTTAAGGAAAAGAATATCAAAGTGGATGAGGCAGAAAAAATTGTGCACGATGTATTAAATGTATTTATGCTTACTGGTTTTACCAATGATACAAAGCAATATTTTATGAAATCAAGCCCGGTAAGACCTGGCGATTATTTAGAATTTTTTGCTGAGACTGATCTGCTAGGAGCCTTATCTGCATGTCCCGGTGGTGATTGCGGTTCTGAACATTCATCTGATGTAGCAAAATGTTATCCACTAAAAGTTTCTATTTGGGATGTAGACAAAAAATTTTTGGAAGGTATAAAAAATTCTAAGATTTCATCTTATAATAGAGACCATGGTCTGACTGATTAACATGTCAAAAAATAATATTTCATTTATTTTACATAAGCCGCAGTTGTCAGAAAATATCGGTGCATGTGCAAGAGCAATAAAAAATTTTAGCTTTAAAAAGTTAATTTTAATAAATCCTAAGCCTATTTTTCCAAATGACAAAATTTTTGCTACATCAGTAGGTGCAAAAAATATTATTAGTCAAAGTAAAGTGTATGAGAATATTGAAAAAGCACTCAAAGATATTGATATTGTAATTGCTACTTCAGCGCGATTTAGAAATAAAAATATAAAACATATAAATTTAGATGATTTGAAGAAAATAGATTTTAAAAAAAAAGTTGGTTTTTTATTTGGATCTGAAGCCTCAGGTCTTTCAAATGAAGAGGTGAGTTATGCTAATTACACTTTACAAATTCTAACTAATCCAGAATTTAAGTCATTAAATCTTTCTCATAGTTTAATTATTATAGCTCAAGTAATCTCTAGTATAATTAAAATGAGAACCAAACCATTTCAAAA
>CACENB010000002.1 GCA_902561015.1 uncultured Pelagibacteraceae bacterium | reverse complement strand
TTTGTGGTATTAAACACGCTTTCATGCCAATAGCAGTAAAAGTTGTAAGTGAAGAAGAATACCAGGAGTGGTTATCAGAGGCACGAGTAAAATTTGCAAAAGAAGAAATTAAGAATGATAAACTTAAATTAGCGAGCAAATAAATATGTACACACAAACATCTTCACACGACGATCATCATACACCAACTGGTTGGAAGCGTTGGGCTTATTCTACTAATCATAAAGATATAGGAACAATGTATTTAATTTTTGCAATTGTTGCAGGAGTTATTGGAACCGCATTTTCAGTTTTAATGAGAATGGAATTGATGCATCCAGGAGATGGTATTTTGGGCGGAAACTATCACTTATATAATGTTCTAGTGACTGGTCATGGATTAATCATGATTTTTTTTATGGTAATGCCTGCTATGATTGGTGGTTTTGGTAATTGGTTTGTTCCAATAATGATCGGTGCACCTGACATGGCATTTCCAAGAATGAATAACATTTCTTTTTGGTTGTTACCCGTGTCTTTAACATTATTAATTTTATCAATTTTTGTAGATGGCCCCCCGGGACAAACAGGTGTTGGTGGTGGATGGACTATTTATCCTCCATTATCATCAAAAGCAGGTCAACCAGGCCCAGCAATGGACTTAGCAATATTAAGTTTGCATTTAGCAGGAGCCTCATCAATTTTGGGTGCTGTTAATTTTATAACTACAATTTTAAACATGAGAACTCCAGGTATGACATTGCACAAGATGCCTTTGTTTGCTTGGTCAATTTTAGTCACGGCATTTTTATTACTTTTATCTTTACCAGTTTTAGCTGGAGCTATCACAATGTTGTTGACCGACAGAAATTTTGGAACTGCCTTTTTTGAGGCCCAAACGGGAGGTGACCCGGTATTGTTCCAACACTTATTTTGGTTTTTTGGTCATCCAGAAGTTTATATTTTAATTCTTCCAGGTTTCGGCATGATAAGTCATATTGTTTCAACATTTTCAAGAAAGCCTGTCTTTGGATATTTAGGAATGGCATACGCAATGGTAGCTATTGGAATTGTTGGATTTGTCGTTTGGGCGCATCATATGTATACGGTTGGGCTAAGCACCGATACTAAAGCCTACTTTTTAGCAGCAACAATGATAATTGCTGTTCCAACAGGAATAAAAATTTTTTCATGGATTGCCACAATGTGGGGTGGATCTATATCATTTAAAACCCCAATGGTTTGGGCATTAGGATTTATCTTTATGTTTACTGTTGGTGGTGTAACAGGAGTAGTGCTTGCTAATGCAGGAGTAGATACAGCAATGCACGACACTTATTATGTGGTTGCTCATTTTCATTATGTCCTTTCCTTAGGAGCCGTTTTTGCAATATTTGCAGGGTTTTACTACTGGTTTTCAAAAATGAGTGGTTATGAATATTCAGAGTGGTTAGGACAATTACATTTTTGGTTAACCTTTATTGGTGTAAACTTAATATTTTTTCCACAACATTTCTTAGGTCTAGCAGGTATGCCTAGAAGATATGCAGATTATCCAGATGCATTCGCAGGATGGAACTATATATCATCGATAGGATCTTATGTTGCGGTAGCGGGATTAGCAGTATTTTTTATAAACCTTATTTACGCATTTGCAAAAAAGAAATCAGCAGCAAAAAATCCTTGGGGAGAAGGAGCTACAACTTTAGAATGGACTGTGCCATCACCACCTAACTTTCATACTTTTGATGAACTTCCAAAGTTTGAGGATGAGCAAGATACACAAAAATCACACGGGGTGTAAGAGTACAAAAAATTGATGAACGATATTAGGCTAAAAAAAAGAAGTTTGAGCCAAGAGGATTTATTTAATTTCTCAGAGCTATTTAAACTAATGAAGCCTAGAGTAATGTCTCTCGTTATTTTTACTTGTGCCGTGGGTCTATTAACAGCACCAAGTCTTGTTTCAACTAAAGAGGCTGTAATTGGTATTTTGTTAGTTTCATTAGGTGCCGGTGCAGCGGGGGCATTAAATATGTGGTACGAGTCTGATCTCGATGCTCTAATGACAAGGACTTGTTTAAGGCCAATTCCAACTGGAAAGGTAAATAAGAATCAAGCTTTAATATTTGGCATTACCCTATCAATTGTTTCGGTAGTAGCCTTAGATTATTTTACAAATAGGATTTCAGCTGCAATATTACTTTTAACAATACTATTTTATGTTTTTGTTTATACGATCTGGCTTAAGAGAAGAACTCCCCAAAATATTGTCATTGGTGGTGCTGCAGGCGCATTTCCACCAGTAATAGGATGGACTATTTCTATGGGCTCACTTTCATTAGAACCACTCACTTTTTTTCTTATAATATTTTTTTGGACACCCTCACATTTTTGGGCGTTGAGTTTGTATAAATCTGATGATTATAAAAAAGCTAAGTTACCGATGCTTCCATTAACTAATGGAGTTGAGTCAACTAAATTGAATATATTCATTTACTCTTTGTTAATGGTGCCTGTAATAATTTTCCCATATTTAATAGATTTTGTTGGTTTAGCATTTTTAATACCATCATTGATGCTTACTTTTTACTATAATTATTTATGTTATCAGCTATTTAATTTCAAAAAAGATAGGTTTAATCCCAAAATAGCTAAAACTATATTTGGATATTCAATACTTTATTTATTTTTGATTTTCGTCCTATTTTTGATAGATAAAATTGTATGATAACACCCGATAAAAAAACAAAAAGAAAAAACATTATTACTGCATTAGCAATTATTGCTTTTATGATTTTTCTTTTCTTTTTTACTTTATATAACACAGGAGTATTTGACAGGGCTATATGATTGAGAAAAAAAAATTAACACCACTAGTTCTTGCTGGAATATTTGTTTTAATGTTGGGTCTTTCATATGCTTCAGTGCCCTTGTATGAAATTTTCTGTAAGGTGACAGGTTTTGGGGGAACTACTCAGGTTGCAAATAAAGCTCCAAAGATTGTTTTAGATAAAGTTGTTAGTGTGAGATTTGACACAAATGTGAACAATTTGCCTTGGGATTTTAAGGCTAAGTCAAATGTAATTGATGTAAAAGTTGGACAGGTAAATAAAATCGAGTTTGAAGTATCGAATTATAGTGATGAGCCAACGGCTGGTGTAGCGAGTTTTAATGTTTCACCATCAAGTTTTGGAAAATACTATAGCAAATTAGGCTGTTTTTGTTTTGAAAAACAAGAGTTGAAAGCCGGAGAGAAAGCTACGTATGTGATGACTTTTTATTTAGATCCTGAGATGGTTAATGATGCAACTGTTAAAAATCTTGAGGATGTAACAATGTCGTATACTTTTTTCTCGACAGATTACTATAAACAATCATAATTAATATATGTCAGGTGAAAAAAAACACGATTATCATTTAGTTGACCCAAGTCCTTGGCCAATTTATGTTTCATTTTCCTGTTTGGTTTTAGCCCTAGGTACAGTTTACTATATGCACTCTGATGTTTCATGGGGAATGTATTTGGGTTTAGCTCTTTTAATTTACGGAGCATACATGTGGTTCAGAGATGTTGTTATAGAAGCAGAGCATCAAGGTCATCACACTCCTGTTGTACAAATACATCATCGTTACGGTATGACATTATTTATTGCCTCTGAGGTTATGTTTTTTGTTGCTTGGTTTTGGGCATACTTCGACATCAGTCTTTTTCCTAATGAATTTGTAGGGAATGTTTGGCCACCAAAAGATATTAAAACTTTTGATCCGTGGGATATTCCATTGATAAACACTTTAGTGTTACTCTTGTCAGGAACGACTGTAACTTGGTCTCACCACGCACTTTTAGAGGATGACAGAAAAGGTTTTATTCAAGGATTAGTTGCAACTGTTATTCTTGGTGTATGTTTTACTGCTCTACAAGCTTATGAATATCATCACGCAACATTCAGCTTTTCAGATCATATATATGGATCGGTATTTTATATGGCCACAGGGTTTCATGGTTTTCATGTTATTGTAGGAACTATTTTCTTAGCAGTATGTCTTTGGAGAGGAAAGTTAGGTCACTTTAACAAAGATCATCATTTTGGTTTTGAAGCTGCTGCATGGTATTGGCATTTTGTTGACGTTGTATGGCTATTTTTGTTTGCAGCAATATACATCTGGGGAAGTTAGATCTGTATCATTGAAATATAAGTTTTTATTCTCTGTTTTTATAATTTTTTTTATTTTAGTTTTTATTGCCTTAGGTGTTTGGCAAATGATCCGTTTAAATTGGAAAAATAATCTTATTTTGGAAATTGAAAATTCACTCAAAAAACCTCCAGTTGAACTATCCCAATCGAATAAAGAAAATTTTTTAAAAATTAAAACGTCTGGATTAATAAATTTTGAAAAACAAATTTATTTATACAACCTGAATGAGTCAGGTACCCCAGGTTTTGAGGTAATAAATCCAATTTTTATTGGACAGGAAAATTATTTAATTAACCGGGGTTGGATACCATTTGAAAAAAAAGATACTCCAGAAATAAACGTATTTGATCAAAATAACATAATAGGTACATTGAGAGTTCAGGGCAGAAAAAATATTTTTAAACCTGATAATGATCTAAATAAAAATTATTGGTTTAGTTTAGATAGGGAAGATATATTTACATTTACAGGTAAGAATTTTTCTAAATATATAATTTATCTTGATGGAAATTATCAATTTCCTAGACCAAAAAAAATTACCGCTAATATTTCTAATAATCACAAAAAGTACGCAATGACATGGTTTTCATTAGCGATTTCAATTCTTTTGCTATATCTATATTTTAGAAAAAAGAATTATTAATGAATTACATAAGTACAAGAAATAATCATAAAAACTTTACTTTTAAAGACGTTTTCCTAAAAGGTTTGGCAGACGATGGGGGACTATTTGTTCCAAAGTCAATTAAACCCTTTAAAAAGGAAGAATTAAATAATCTAAAAAACCTTAGTTACAATGATTTAGCAGCTGAAATAATTTATCCATTTATAGGAGATTTCATGTCTAAAGATGATCTAATCTCTTTGATTTCAAAATCATATTCAAATTTCAGATCCGACGACGTTGTTAAAATATCAGATCTAGGAGATTTAAAAGTATTAGAATTGTTTCATGGACCTACACTTGCTTTTAAAGATATCGCAATGCAACTAATAGGTAATTTTTATCAATATCATTTAGGCCGTGATCAAAAAAAAATTAATATAATAGTAGCAACTTCAGGTGATACAGGTGCTGCTGCCATAGACGCTTTAAAGGGAAAAAATAATTTAAATGTTTTTGTGCTACACCCTAATAATAAAATTTCGCCAGTGCAAAGAAGACTAATGACAATACATGAGGAGAGTAATGTATTTAACATTGCGGTGGAAGGTAATTTTGACGATTGCCAAAATTTAGTAAAAGCAATGTTTAATGACGAAAAATTTTCTAAAGCAATCAATATGTCGGGTGTAAATTCAATTAATTGGGCAAGAATTATTGCTCAATCAGTGTATTATTTTTACGCTTACTTTAAAGTTGGAAATGGTCAACCTTTGTCCTTTTCTGTTCCAACAGGAAACTTCGGTGATATTTACGCTGGCTATTTAGCAAAAAAATTAGGTCTTCCAATTGATAAACTAATCGTAGCTACAAATAAAAATGACATACTGCACAGAGCTATATCTGGTGGTGATTATAGTCAAAAGAAAGTTGAGGAAACAAATACACCAAGCATGGATATACAGATAGCAAGTAATTTCGAAAGACTTTTATACGACGTAAAAGATTGTAACTCAGATGTTACAAAAGATGTAATGGCTGAAATAAAAAATAACACTTATAAAATTGATAAAAATGACTTAGATAAAATCAAAAAGAATTTTATATCAGAAATGCTTGATGAAAACGAAACTGTTGAAATGATAAAAACTATCAATGATGAACATCAGATGGTAGTTGATCCCCATACTGCAGTGGGTATTGGTGCTGTGCGAAAATTGAGATTGGAAAAAAATTGTGTTGTATTATCAACTGCACACCCATGTAAATTTCCAAAAGCAATAGAAGATGCAATTTCAAAAACTGAAAATTTGCCAGATAGTTTGAAATACGTTAATGACAGAAAAGAAAAATTTGAACTTCTATCAAATGATATTGAAAAAGTTAAAAAATATGTGATGAATTCAATATGAAACTTAAAATAAAAGACCAACTACCAGACACAGAAGTTTTTCAACTTGTTGATGGAGAACCACAAAAAAACAAATTAAGAGAAATTATTGGTAATGGTAAAATTATTTTGTTTGGTTTACCTGGGGCATTTACATCAACTTGCTCTAAACTTCATCTTCCAGGCTTTGTGGCAAATGCAGATAAAATCAAAGCAAAAGGAATAGAACAAATATTTTGTCTATCTGTCAACGATCCTTATGTAATGAATGGTTGGGGAGAGATAAATAATACTACAGGTAAAATAAAAATGTTATCTGATCCTTATTTGTTATTCACAAAAGCAATTGGTGCAGAAGTTGATCGTAATGCAAAAGGAATGGGAATTAGATCAAATCGTTATTTAATAGTAATCGAAAATTTCACAGTTGTTAATATTCACGAAGAAAAAGAGACTAAAGAGTGTGGTTTAACTTCCGCGGAAAATTTATTAAATAATTTACTATAAGTTATGCGTTTTCCAAGCGCATGCTTTAATTGTTTGCTGCCGATCTTGCAAGTAAATCTACTTCATTATTTAACTCATCATTAGAATGTGCTTTTACCCAATTCCAACTTATTTCAAACTCATTATTTAAAAGATCTAACTCTAACCAAAGTTCTTTATTTTTCACTTCTTGTTTGCCTGCTGTTTTCCATCCATTTTTTTTCCAATTGTGAATCCATTCTGTTATTCCAGATTTCACGTATTTAGAGTCTGTGAAAATTTGAACTTTACTACCTTTTGGAATTTTTTTAAGGGCTTGTATAGGTGCTAATAATTCCATCTGATTATTTGTGGTATCTTTTTTATTTCCTTTAATTTCAGTTTTGTTTCCATCATTTAATATTATTGCCGCCCAACCACCTTTACCTGGATTTTCAATACATGAGCCGTCAGTATATATCTTAATCATTACTTTAAGTAATCTTTATATGTTTTTAGATTATTATGTATTACTAATTTTTGATAATATTCTTTTGGGTCTTTAATTTTTATTAATGCTGTTTTAGGAGTATTTGTAAAGTCATAAAGTCTGGTCAAAAAATATCTCATTGCTGCGCCACGACATAGAATATTTAGTGAACTCTTCTCTTTTTCAGAAATTTTTTTAACACTTTCATAACCTTTAATTAAATTCATAATTTTTCTTTTATTAATTCTAAATTTCGTTTTATGCTTATCAAAACACAAAGCATTTATACAAATAGCGATCTCATACATAAAATAATCATTGGCTGCAAAATAAAAATCAATTATTCCAGATAGTTTATTTCCTTTAAAAAAAATATTATCTATAAAGAGGTCTCCATGAATAATTCCATGAGGTAATTTTTTTGGCCATTTATCTTTAATATCTTGAAGATTATTTTTTAAAAACTTTTCTAAATTAATAAATTTTTTAGACTTAAATTTAATACTATTCAACAAAGGATTAAGATTTTTAATACCCATTGAGTTTTTTCTATAGAGCTTTAGCTTTTTTGTAGATAAGTGCATCTGCGCAACTGTTTTTCCAATATCAAAACAATTCTTAAAATTAAGTTTTTTTTTGTCTTTTCCATCAAGAAAAGATACAACACAGGCTGTTTTATTCTTAACTTTAATTAAATAATCCCCCCGATAATTTTTAAGAGGTTTAGGGCAATTAAAATTTAGATTACTTAATTGATCCATTAATTTCATAAAAAAAGGTATTTCTTTTTTCAAAACTCTTTTTTCAAAAATTGTAAGAATAAATTTTTTATTTTTTGATATAAGCAGATAATTTGTATTTTCAATACCTTGTTTTATTCCTTTAAAACTTTGAAAATTTTCAAAATTAAATTTTCTGTTTATAGAATTTAAATTACCCTTATTAATCTTGGTATAGACAGCCATTTAATTTAGTTTTTTAGGTGCTTTGAAAACAACGTTTTCTTTAATTATTTCAACCTCGTCTATGGACACTGTAAATTTTTTTTTTAAATTCTCTATGAAATTTTCTACAAGAATTTCTGGTGCAGAGGCCCCGGAAGAAACCCCTACAGTATTAGATTTTTCAATTAAATCATAAGGTATTTCACTTTGTGAGTGAATAAGATGAGCATTATTACAACCTGATTTTTTTGCAACTTCAACAAGTCTTACTGAATTTGAGGAATTTCTACTTCCAATTACAAAAAACACATCACAATTTTTTGCAATATTCTTTACAGCCATCTGTCTATTTGTCGTTGCATAACATATATCTTCTTTATGTGGCTCTCTAATACCTGGAAATCTATCTTTTAAAATACTAATTATACTTTTTGTATCATCCACTGATAAAGTTGTTTGAGTAACAAAAGCTAATTTTTTTTTTTCTTTAAATTCATATTTTTTCGCTTCATCTTCATCTTGAATAAGATCTATCGAGCCTTCTGGTAATTGTCCCATTGTTCCAACAACTTCAGGATGGTTCTGGTGTCCAATCAAAATTAAGTGATAACCTGATTTATGAAGATTCTCAGCTTCACGGTGGACTTTCGACACTAGTGGACAAGTAGCATCTACATATGTCATTTTGTAACTTTCAGCATCAGACGGAACTTTTTTTGGAACCCCGTGCGCAGAAAAAATTACAGGCCTAGTTTTATCTTTGATTTCTTCAAGCTCTTCAACAAATATAGCCCCTTTCTTTTTTAAATCATCAACAACAAATTTATTATGAACAATTTCATGTCGAACGTAAACAGGAACACCATATTTTTGAATGGCCTTTTCAACAATTTCAATTGCTCTCTCTACACCCGCGCAAAATCCTCTTGGTGCAGATAGTAAAATTTTTATTTCTTTATTTTTCATTTTTTTCAATTAAATATTCGAGCAATATATGCGGAAAAGTTAAAGACGCCAAACCTATAAATATTAATTTCAAAATTGCACTGTCTAAATTGTAATTATTATTTAAAAAATAAAGACCTATTAAACAAAAAATAGCAGTTAGGATAGTTAAAGGGGTAGCTTTTTTAATAAAAAGTAAAAGTCCATTCCTTAAACTTTCTTGATCAAGTTCAGTGATTAATGAAATACTATGTCTTATAGAATGTAAAAAACAAAAATAAATTGTGAAGGCTATTAATGGAGAAAAATGCATATTAATGATTATTATCGAGAAATAATCAAAAAAAATTGTAAATTTTCTTAACTCAAATTTTTTGAAAAATAAAATAATGCTAGATAATGCACTTAACACAATCCCAATTATCAAAAAATTATTATTTTCGATTATACTTAAACTTTGATAAAATGATTCATTCTCGATTAATAGTAATTTAAAAATAGAAACTGTTTCATTAAAATTAAAATATAGTGGTGCCAATATTACTAACGATCCTTTAAGAAAAAATAAAAATTGATTTAAATATGAATTATTATCAATTAGAAATTGAGTATCTTCTTTTCCAAAATGAAATGAAGCTACAATTAAAAAAGCAATAAGCACTACTGTTGGTAAAAGTACCCAAAGAATTATAATTGTTACTGCCAGCAGAAAATAGGATGTATAAAAAGTAATTATATTATTAATTTGGAAAATTTTTAGAAGCTTCCTTCCTTTTATATGATCCAAAGAACCATGTGATACACCAATTATTAAAATTAATAACAGACAAACCAATGGAGAAATACTTAGATTGTAGGCTTTTATAAAAGGTAGAGAAACAATATTACAAAATAAAAAAAAAATAAAAGAATGTTTAAAATTAATTTTCTTAATCTGTATAGTCATTATCAATTAGTCAAATAAGGCTTTAATAAATATTAATTTTGGCATTTTAAAAATTATACTTAAATCCTCTAAAAAATTACTTTTATTTGATAGAAATTTTATAACAGTCTTTGGTGAAGTCTTAAACATCCTAAAAAATATATCAGACATTTTTTCAGGATTTTTTTTAAGAACACGTAGAAAAATTTCATCCAAAAATTGATATTTTTTATCTATTTCAAATTTTTTAGCATTTGAAATATTATCAATATTCTCTCTAATATACTTGCTATGTTCTTGTATATTTAAAAAAGTATATCCAGTGCTCAATCTTGTCATTCCACCAGCTGTTCCAATATTAATTTTATTTTTTTCATTTTTATTTAATGGATAAAACAGGGGTATTGCTCCCTGTTCTTTATAAGTAATTTCATAACTTTTAATTTTTAAATTATTTTTAATATAATTGTTGATTTGATTTTCATAATCTTTTTGTGAATTATCATTCATTTTTGATAACCAAGTTGTTTCCACTAAAGCTCTATTTTTTGTGTATGGCAATGTATAAAAAAAATGTACACTTTCTCTTTGTTCACAATCAAAATCCATAAGGTTAAAAATTTTTTCGTCAAAAATATCATTTTCTGTTTTAATCTCCACACCACAAAAATGTTGCCAAAGATTTAGATAGTTTTTCTCAATAATTGGGACACTATTAAAAACTAAAGAATTTTGTGTGTTAACCTCTTCTAAATTCTTAAAAAGAAAAATATTTTCGTTTTTTTTTAATTTACTCTTAATTTTTTCATAAAATAAACCACTATCAATGCTTTGATATGGGAAATTTTTACATTCTAAATAATTTGTTTTACCTGGGATATTAACTGAAAAATTTTCCCAATTTTTTTTCACACAATCGTCAAAGTTATGGGTTGCTACTTTCCAAAAAGACCAAGTCTTATCTCGTTTATATTCTTCCCTGGGTTCAATAATTGCCAATGTTTTATTTCTTAATTTTTCATGAATTTCTAACTCATAAGCAAGAGATAATCCTGCACAACCACCACCGATAATTATATAATCAAATTCTTTCATTTAAGTTTATTTCCTCATTTATTAGAATGTGATCATGTTGAATTTGATCTTCATTTTGATTAATCAAATATAGACTGATTAAGTCAAAAATTGATAGAAAAGTCTCCAGTACTTTTTCAATATTTGATACATAAATCTTCCCTGATCTTTGGTAGTTCTCCAAGTTTTTTTTTTTTAAAATTTTATATCCTATTTTTCTATACACTCTTCTAGCAACCAATATAGAAAAACGGAAACTTATTGGTATGCTTTTTATTGCATAGAAAGAATCTTGATAATAACGGTTCGCGAGATTAATAGTTGAGGAGATCTTTTCAAAATTTTCCTCTATATAAAATCTATTATTTTTCGAATCTTCCAGGACATCTCTAGATATATTTGTTAATTGCATTGCTATGCCCAAATCAATAGCTGACTTAAGAGAATTTTTTTTTGTTACATTTAAAATTTTAGCCATCATTAAGCCAACAGTCCCAGCTACTCTATATGAATAAATTAATAGATCTTTTTTTGAATTTAGTTCAACTCTCTCTTTAATATCTGATTTAATACCAGCCAATAAATCTTGAACTATTCTTATGGATATGTTGAATTCCTCCATGATATCCCACATATTCTTTATAATAAGGTTATCAAATTTTTTTTGATAGAAGTCATTTTCAAATTTAGCAAATTTTTTTTTTTTGACCTCTATTTCGTCTTTATCGTCTGCAATATTGTCTGCAACTCTACAGAAATCGTATAATACAGAACATTTTTTTAGTGTTTTTCCTGGTAAAAAAAAACCAGCCCAGCTAAATGACTTAGCATAAACAGACAAGTAACTTTTATCAGACATTATAAAATTTTATCTAACACTTTAGCTGAAGATAGTACGCCAGGCACACCAGCCCCTGGATGTGTCCCAGCTCCAACAAAATAGAGTCCATCGTACATTTCAGATTTATTATGAAATCTAAAATAAGCGGATTGTGTAAATTTTGGTTGAATTGAAAAGCCAGATCCATACTTTGTGTTTAAATCTTTTTCGAAATAGTCTGGTGTTAAATAAAAATCTTCAACAATATTCTTTCTTAAGTTTGGCATAAGATCTTTTTCCATTTTTTCAATTACCAAATTTTTCATTTTTTCTCCCTGAATAGACCAATTAATTTTAGATTGATTATTTGGAACTGGAACAAGAACATAAAAACAATCTTGTCCAGTAGGAGCCATAGTTTTGTCAGTAGCAGAGGGTCTATGTAGATAATAACTTATATCATCATTTAATTTTTTATTCTCAAATATGTCATCGAGATGTTCTTTATACTTATTTCCAAATTTTATTGTGTGATGTTCAACGTTTTGGTAAGTTTTTTTTGTTCCAAAATAATAAACAAATAACCCCATAGAGTATTCCATCCTTTCTCTTTTCCATTTGAACATGATTGAATTTTTTGAGTTTCCATTAAGCAACTTTTCATAAACTGCAGGTGGGTCGGCATTACAAATAACATTATCAGCTAAAATATTAGTATCATTATCAAGTCTGACTCCAGTTATTTTATTTCCGCTTGAAATAATTTTTTCTACTTCATGGCCCTTTATGATTTTAATATCAACTTCATTCATAAGTTTTTCAAAACCTTTAATAATATTACCTGTCCCACCCATTGAGTAATGAATTCCCCATTTTTTCTCTAAATATAATATTAGTCCATAAATAGAAGTGGTTGTAAAAGGATTTCCACCAACTAAAAGAGGATGCATGCTTAACATTCTTCTTAGTTTTTCATTTTTTATAAAAGACGAAACTAATGAATAAACTGATTTATAACTTTTAAGTTTTAGAAGTGAAGGAAGTTGCCGCATCATAAAAAAAGGTTTATCAAAAGGAACATCCGCAAGTTCTAAAAAACCCTTGTCAAAAATCTTTTTTGTAAAATTTACTAATTTTTCGTATCCCTCAACATCATCTTTACTAATTTCTGCAATTTGTTTCTTCATTTCAGTTTCATCACCTGAGTAATTAAATTTTGAGTTATCTTCAAAAATAAATTGATACCAAATTTTAAGAGGGGAAAGTTCTATGTAATTTTTTGAGTCTTTTTTAAATAATTTGAATAATTCATCAATTAAATAGGGTGCAGTAATAACAGTGGGTCCACCATCGTAAGTGAAACCATTTTTTTTAAAAACTCTTGCTCTACCACCAAGATCAGGATGTTTTTCAACTAATGTTACTTGATGACCTTTAGCTTTTAATCTTAGAGCTGCAGCAATACCACCAAAACCTGAGCCTACCACAATAGAATTCATTTTAATAATTTATAGTTTTTTTAAAAAAATTGTAAGAAAATTATGAATTAATTTTTTTTAACTCTTCTTTAGTCTCTTCTAAATTTTTTTGAAACAAGTTATCTAGTTTAGACTTATCAACGGATGTGGTAATAATTTTTTTAACAGAATCTACTGCGATTTTTACCGAAGCATCCTTTATTTCTTTAATTGCTGCCTCTTTCATTTGAACTATTTTGTTTTCAGCAGATGCTTTTTTAATTTCTGAAGACTTATGGAATTTGTCATTAAGATCTATTATTAATCTATCGCTATCTTTTTTAGCCTGTTCCAAAATTTCATTTCTTACAGATTGTGCAGTATCAAGTTTACTTTGAGCATTGTTTAATAAATCTTTTGCTTCTTTTCGAAGTTTTTCACTCTCATCAATTTCATTTTTTATGTCAGTAATGAGTTTATTTAATATTTCATTTATTTTTTGTGGCACTTTTAAATAAACCAACCCACCAAAAAAAATAAAAAATGAAACTGCCACCCAGAATGTTGAATCAATTACCATAGTACTTGCCTCCATTTTTCCTGTATAAATCATCAACTATCGCTGAAATACTACTGTTGTTAATTTCAGTACCTATCAAATTTTTAAGTATCTCTGAGGATGTTTCAATTGCGATCTTATTTATTTTTTCCGGAGCACTTTTCCTAAGCTGGTCAATCTCAGTTTCAGCTTTCTTAATTTCTTCATCAATTTGTTTTTCTAAAGTATCTCTTTTAATGTTAATATTTTTAAGCGTTTTTTCTCTAGTCTCATTAAAAAGATTCTTTGACTCAAGTTTACTTTTTAAAACTATATCATCATATTCTTTAAGCTTTAATTCACTATCTTTCCTCTGCTTATCTGCAGCCTCAATGTTTTCTTGTATTTGAGATTTTCTTAATTCTAAGTTTGCACTAATTTTTGGGAGTATAAGCTTAGATAAAACAATATACAGAGTACCAAAAACCAATGTAAGCCAAAAAATCTGTGAAACCCAAAATTCAGGATCTAATTGAGGCATACCACCACTTTCAGCTGCAAAAACCTCTTTTGAAAAAAAAAGGTATAAAAATATTAACTGAAAAAAATATTTTCTAATCATCAAATTTAAAATGCAAATAGAATGATTAATGCAACTACCAAACCAAACAACCCAGTTGCTTCTGCGAGAGCAAATCCTAAAAGCAAATTAGGAAATTGTTTTTGTGCTGCAGAAGGGTTTCTCATTGCTCCTGAAAGATAATTCCCAAAAATTATCCCAATTCCAACACCGGCGCCAGCTAAAGCGATTGCTGCTAAACCTGCCCCGATCATTTTTGCTGCTTCTAATTCCATTATATCCTCCTTTGTTAGTTAATGGTGTAAATTTAATGCATCATTTAAATAAATGCATGTTAAAATTGCGAAAACATAAGCCTGAAGAAAAGCAACTAAGATCTCCAAACCAGTTAATGCAACAGAAAATGTTAAAGGAAGCCATCCTCCAACTATCCCAAGGCTTATAACAAAGCCCCCGAAAACTTTCATCATTGTGTGACCTGCCATCATATTAGCAAAAAGTCTTACAGATAAACTAATAGGTCTACTTAGATAAGAGATTATCTCAATAACAACTATCAAAGGCAATAAAACAACAGGAACCCCGCTTGGTACAAAAAGTTTTAAATAACCAAATCCATGTTTTATAAAACCAATAATTGTTACACCAATGAATATGAATGCAGCTAAAACAAATGTTACTATTATATGACTAGTGACTGTGAAGGTATAAGGTATCATTCCGAACATGTTGCAAAAAAGTACAAACATAAATAATGAAAATATAAATGCAAAATAAGGTTTGGCCTTAGATCCTGCTGTATCGCTGATCATTTTAGATACGAATGTGTAACTTAATTCTGCTAATAGTTGAATCTTATTAGGTAGCATAGAATTTTTTTTAGCACCTAAGTTAAAGATCATGAGAATTGCAAGAGAACTGATTACCATAAACAAACTTGCATTTGTGAATGAGATGTCAAAAGCTCCGATTTTTATTTCTGGTCCAATTCTGTAAACTTCGAATTGAGTCATTGGATTTGCTGCCATAAATTTTATGTCTATTTTTGCATATTTTTGGCAGATCTAATCACATTCGTAATACCTGCGACTACACCTACAAAAAAAAAAATTAAAATTAACCATGGTTTAGTACCAAAGGTATTGTCTAAAATAAACCCAATAATTGTCCCTACAGCAACTGCAGATACTAGTTCTGTACTTAGCTTAAAAGCTGAGCCAATAGGCGATGAATTTTGGTTTTTATTTCCATTATCTTTCTTTGAGAGCTTTTTTTTTGCAATTTCTAAGCGAGTTTTGAACTGATTTTTAGACATCCGATTATTTTAATCAAGCAACCATACTCTCTGCTTTTTGTAAATCAACTGCTACCAGCTGACTTATCCCTTTTTCAGGCATAGTTACACCGTATAATCTATTCATTTTTGACATTGTCAATGCGTGGTGAGTTACGATGATAAACTTTGTATTTGTTATTTTAGTTAGTTCATCTAGTAGATTACAAAACCTAGTAACATTAGCATCATCCAAAGGAGCATCTACTTCATCTAGCACACAAATAGGAGAAGGATTTGTTAAAAAAACTGCGAAGATAAGTGATAGTGCAGTCAAAGCTTGTTCTCCACCAGATAATAGAGTTATTGATTGAAGTCTTTTTCCTGGGGGACTAACCAACATTTCTAAACCTGCTTCTAGAGGGTCATCTGAATCAACCAGTTCAAGTTTTGCATTACCACCATTAAATAATTTTGTATAAACTTCGTTGAATTTTCTATTAACTTTTTCAAAGGCTTCAACCAATCTCTCTCTACCCTTTTGGTTGAGTTCATTAATACTATCTTTTAATTTTACAATTGCTGTCACTAAGTCTGCTCGGTCAGATTCCATTTTTTTAATTTCAGCCTCGTATTTATTAGTTTCTTCGTCTGCTTTTAAATTAACGGACCCTAATTTTTCTCTCGCCTGTTTTTTTTTATCTAATAAATCTTCTTGATTGACAGCATCAGGTAATTCTTCAACACCATTTAAGTTTGAATTTTCTAAGATATTTTCCTCGGTCAAATTAAGCTCAGAGGTAATTCGATCTATAAGATCATTTTTTCTTTTTCTTAACCCTTCAACAGTTGCACCAGAACTTGCTTTTCTCTCTCTTATTTGAATAGATTGTTCTTGTATTTCATTAAGTTTGGTTCTCAGTGAGTCAATTTTTTCATCAGTACTATTTATAATTTTTTCATTTTCCTCTTTTTCTTCCTCTGAATTTCTTAAATTCTCAGAAATTTGTCCTTTTTTTTCAGCTTGTATTTTTGGTTGGTTATCAAGTATTTCTAATTGATTGGTTAGATTATTCTTTCTACTAGTTAATTCATTTACCATTTTTTCAGAATTTGAAAGTAAATTTTTCCAGCTTTCAATTTCTTTTTCAATTATTTTAATTCTCTCATTTCTTTTAACCGACTCTTTTTTGATATTTTGATTTTTACTATAGCTATCAGCATATTTATCAATAATTTTTTCAAGATCATTTAGAACATCCAATGCACTATCATTTTGATTTGAACTTACTAAAGTTTTAATTTTTCCTATTTCATCAATTAAATTATTTTTTGAATTATCAAGATCCTCATTTGATTTTTTTTCTGTCTCAAAATATTTTGAATCAACTTCTATTAGGTCACTTTTTTCCTCTTTGAGTCTTTTCTCATTAGAATTAGCATCTATAATAATTCCTTTTTCTCTTAAAACATCTTCATCAAGTGTTTTTAATGACTTTTTAATATTCTCAATCTCTTCTTGAGTCCTAGTATTTTCTTTATCCAAACTCTGAAGTTCTAAATTCAATCTTTGAATTTTAGACAGATTTTCAATGTTTTTTTCTCTTAATGGAGTAACTTTTTCTGTTTCTAGTTTGATTAACTTTTCAATCTCTGTAATTCTTTCATTAAATCCACTAACCTCACCTTCGGCCTCTTTGTTTATTTCATTTTCAATTGTTATTTCTTTGTCAATTTCTATTAGTTTCAGATAGTAAAGACCTGCTTCAATTTTTTTTATTTCATCTGTTATGTTTTTATATTTTGAAGCCTCCTCCGCTTGTTTTTGAAGATTTGCCAATTGTCTTTCTTGCTGTTTTCTTAATTCATCTGCTCTCTTAAGATTATTTTCAGCTGCACCCAATCTTAACTCAGCCTCATGTCGTCTTACATGTAAACCAGAGATACCGGCTGCCTCTTCGAGAATTGCTCTTCTATCAGTAGGTTTAGCAGTCACTAGTGCTCCAATTCTACCTTGACTAATCATCGATGGAGAATGAGCTCCAGTGGATAAATCAGCAAAAAACATTTGAGAATCCCTTGCTCTTACTTCTTTATCATTAATGTAAAACTTGGATCCTTTATCTTTTTCAATTTTTCTTCTAACATTAATCTCATTAATTTCTCGATATTGAATAGGTCCCTCACCGCTATCATTTTTAACTGTTATAGAAACCTCAGCAATATTTTTAGATGGTTTATTTGAAGTACCAGAAAAAATTACATCCTCCATTCCTGAGCCACGTAAACTTTTTGCAGATGTTTCACCCATAACCCATCTAATGGACTCGACAATGTTTGATTTTCCACAACCGTTAGGTCCAACTATACCAGTTAAACCATCTTCGATTAAGAAATTGGTTTTATCAGCAAAAGACTTAAACCCATTTAGTTGGATTTTTTTAAACTCCATTAATTAGCTTATATCAGCTTTTCTAGAGATTTTTTTAAATTTTTATAATTAAGAGTTTTCTCAAACTTTTTTCCATTAATTATAATCGTAGGAGTGGAATTTACCTTAAATTTTTTAGTGCCTTCGATTCGATCATTTAAAACGAAATCTTCAATTTTTTTATCACTTATGCACTTTTCAAAATCTAAGTTAAAATTTTTGTTTTCAACAAATTTTTTTAAATTTTCATTAGCCTCTTCTATTGTTTTACCTTTTATCCAAGCCTGCTGATCAGAATATAAACTCATCATAATTTCTAAACTTTGATCTTCTTTGCACTGTGAAATTTTTGATGCATTAAGAGCGACAATATCTAAGGGAAAGTGTCTAAATTCTATTTTTACCAAACCGGTATCAATAAATTCTTCTTTAAGTAGTGGGTAAATCTTGTTATGAAAATCTGCACAAAAACTACAAGTCAGAGACTCGTAAGCAATAATTGTTATCTTAGCATCATTTTGTCCAGAAACAATTCGATTATCAGCATTTACCTTAAGAGAAAATCCTAAAATAATCAAAATTAATAATATATTTTTTTTCATTTTTCTCTGAATACCTTAGTTAGTTCAATTAGGGACTTTTTAATTTTTTCATTCCTAACACTCTCAATTTTTTTATGGAATGTTTTTCTTGTCACAGCTTTCTTCTCTATTTTGTCGTTGATTACCTGCTTTCGTTCCTCTTCAAAGGTAGTAAATTTAATTCTTTCAATAATTGTATTTCCAAAAAAATTATTTACTCTATCCATGATTTCTTTTTTAGAATATTCTAAATCTATCTCATGACCTCTCTTTACCATAATTAGCAATGTGCTAACTCCAAATTTATTTGAATTTTTAAATGATTTTGGGAAACAAACTTTAAAGAGACTTTCTCCTACCAAAAATTTCCAATTATTAAGTATTTCAGAAAAAATATGGCCTCTTTTGTTAATAACTTTTTTTATATTTGTTGGTAAGGTGTCTTTAAAAGATCTTAAGCCTTGAATGGATCTTAATCTCTGCTTAGTATTATTTTTGAAATACATATGACAGAAAAGATCATAACAAAAAAAATTCTTAAATGGTATGATTTAAATAAAAGAAATTTACCATGGCGGAAAAAAACACCTTTGTATAAAAAGCATTATTATACATTGGTAAGTGAGTTTATGTTACAACAAACACAAGTTGTAACTGTTATTCCTTTTTTTAATAGATTTATAAAAAAATTACCCAGTCTTGTGGACCTCTCTAGAGTTAAAGAAAATGAATTAATAAAATTATGGGAAGGTCTTGGATATTATTCAAGAGTAAGAAATTTACAAAAAACTGCTAAAATTATAATTAGTAAATATCATGGAAAAATTCCAAATAATTATGAAGATTTGATATCTTTACCTGGTATCGGCAATTATACTGCTTATGCAATCTTAGCTATTGCCTTTAATAAATCCTGTATTCCTTTAGATGGAAACATTGAAAGAGTTTTAAAAAGATATCTTTATTTAAAAAAAGATAAGGAAATTCAAAAAGACAATCTAATAGAAAAAAAATCTATTTTTGGAATTTCATCAAGAGCAAGTGATTATGCACAAGCTTTAATGGAATTGGGAGCAATTATTTGCAAACCTAAAAATCCTGAATGTAGTGGGTGTCCAATCTCAAAAAATTGTAAGTCTTTTAAGAAGAAAGATTTTGATTTAGCTAAAATTACAAAAAAGAATAAAGAAAAATATTTTATTCTTAAAGTTTATAAAAAAAATCAAAGGTATTTGCTTATAAAAAACACAAAATTTAGTTTTCTTAAAAATTTAACAATTTTTCCAATGGAAGAGCTATCTAACCCAAAAAATTTTAATGAAAATCTTAATTTTAAAATGTCGAACATGAATATGAATATAAAAATTCAATATCTCAAAAATGCAAAAAAATTTCCTTCATCTTACTGGTTTGATAGAAGAAAATTAGATAATTATATGCTTCCATCATTTACTAAGAAAGTTGTTAAATATTTAGAAAAAAATTAATGAAAAAAGTAGCTATAATTGGTGCTGGAATTTCAGGGCTATTTATTGCCAATTTATTTAAGAGAAATAAAAAGTATCAAGTAAATATTTTTGAGAGAAATAGCCTCATAAATTTAAAAGAAGGTTACGGTATTCAATTATCTGTCAACAGCATTAAACTATTAAATAAAATCCAGTTTGATAAATTAGAAAACAGTGAAAAATTTAATCCAGATAAAATTAATTTTTACTCAATTAAGAATTTTAATAAGATATGTGAATTAAATATATCAGATTTTAATACTGAAAATTGTAAATATACTACTCTTAAAAGATCATCACTTATTAATTTTTTAAAAAAGGATTTAGAGAAAGAAATAAAATTTGACCACACTATTTCAAAGATAGAACAACAAGATCAAATCGTTAAAATCTCTTTTGAAAATAATGAAATTTATGAATTTGATTACCTAATTATTTCAGATGGAGTCTTTTCAAAGAGTAAATATCTGTTATCAAAAAATCAAATTGAACCAAAATTTAATGACACTTTAGCTATTAGAGGAATTATACCAAGTTCTTCAAACATGGCTGATAAAAAAAATATCTCATTGTTTTTAGGTTCAAATTTTCATTATGTTATTTATCCAGTCTCTCCTAATGGTGATTTAAACTTTATAGCTATAATGAGATTCAAACTTTCAAGGGATGAGCAAAAAGATTTTTCTTTGTTTGAAGATGATAATTTTATCAGAAAAATTTTAGAAAAAGTTCCGCACTTAAATAAAGAATTTTTTGATAGTATTAATGATTTAAAGATATATCCAGTATTTGTAAGTCATGATTTTTTTGAGGTTAATAATAATAACATTCATCTAATAGGAGATGCTTTTTTTGCTTTTTCACCATCATTTGCTCAAGGTGCATCACAATCAATAGAAGGTGCATATGAATTATTTGAGAATATAGAGAATAATAATGAGAGTAATTTTTTTAGAAATAGAGTTGATAAAATAAAGATGGTAAATAATCGCTCAAAATTTAATCAATTCGCTTTTCATTTGTCTAATCCTTTAACAACATTATTAAGAAATATTTTTTTAAAAAGATTAGTAAAAAACAAAAAGTTTTTAGAAGGCTATCTTGGGAAAATATATAAAAACTAAATATTAGAGATCAACCTTTGTCTCAAATGATCGATAGGAACTGCGTTTCCATTCAAGTTATAATGCCAATAGGTCCATCCATTACAGCTTTCAGCACCTAAAATTGTAGCTGCTACTTTATGAATTGAGCCCTCAGTTTTAGCGTGTTTGATACTGCCATCAGCCATAATTTTTGCACTAATTTTCTTTTTATTATCGAAAATTGTGGCGCCTGGTTTAATTATTCCTAATTCAACCAAAGAGCCAAATGGTATTCTTGGTTTAGATCTACCATTCTGCAGGGTATCTAAATAATTATCTTCTATAGGTTTAGTTTTTTTTAATCTTTTTTCAGCAGCTTTAAAATAAGTTTTTTCTTTTTCAATTCCGTAATAATTTCTTCCTAATTTTTTAGCAACAGATGCTGTTGTTCCTGACCCTAAAAAAGGATCTAAAATTAAATCATTTTTATTTGAAGTTGCTAGTAAAATTCTATGAAGTAGAGCCTCAGGTTTCTGCGTAGAATGTACTTTTTTACCGTTCTTTTTTAATCTTTCAGAACCATTACAAATTGGTAATTCCCAATTAGACCTCATTTGAATATCATCATTTAAACATTTTAAAGATTGATAGTTAAAAGTATATTTTGATTTCTCAGATTTTGAAGCCCAAATTAAAGTTTCATGAGCATTTGTAAAACGTGTTCCTCTAAAATTTGGCATAGGATTTTTTTTATTCCAAATGACATCATTTAAAATCCAAAAACCTAAATTTTGTATTGTTGTTCCAACTCTAAAAATATTGTGATAACTACCAATTACCCAAATAGCTCCATTCTTTTTCAAAATCCTTTTGCACTCAGTCAACCACAAATAAGTAAAGTCATCATACTTTTTAAAATTTTCAAATTGATCCCATTTATCATTTACTGCATTAACCTCTGTTCTATCAGGTCTTGTAAGTTTGTTTTTTAATTGTAAGTTATAGGGCGGATCTGCAAAAATTAAATCAAAAGTCTCATCTGGAATTTTCTTTAGTTCCTTTAGGCTATCACCATTAATTAATTTATTTTTGAAAATCGAGTTCATTTATAAAAATAAATTAGACTCGAAAAAGATTCTTGGGTCAACCTATGATTGAATTATGAAGACTCAATTTGTGTATTTTATTTTAGAAATACCTATATCTAGTGTTTATTACTTTGAGGTATTTAATTTATTTAAAGGTGAAAAAGTCTTTCTGTGATGAACTGTGGTCCCAAACTTTTTGATAGCTCTTAAATGTTTTTTTGTTCCATACCCATAATTTTCTCCCCATGAGTAACTTTTATATTTGATACCTAATTTTGAAATAAAATTATCACGAGCCACTTTTGCAATAATTGATGCAGCAGAAATTGATGGTATTTTTTGATCTCCCTTGATTACAGATTTAAGTTTGTAGTTTTCTATCTTTGGTAATTTATTTCCATCAATAAAAATCATTGAGGGTTTTTTTTTTAATTTAAGTATTGCTCTTTTCATTGCCATCAAACTAGCCTGTAAGATATTTTTTTTTTCAATCTCACTGATCGATGCTTTTGCTATGGCCCATGTAGAATTTTTTTTGATATACTGAGCTAAAATTTCTCTTCTTTTTTTTGATAACTTTTTAGAGTCTTTTAATAGTTTTTTGTTTATCGAGTGATTTAAAACTACAGCCGCTGCATATACAGGTCCCACTAAACTTCCACGTCCAACCTCATCAACTCCAGCAATTAATTTCATTAAAACTTTATATTTAGATCTTGAATTTTTTGCTTAATAATTTTTAAATCTTCCCAAGAATATTTCTTGTTCTCCGGAAATCTAATTAAATATGATGGACTGTAACTAATCATTAAGGGGACTGTTTTACTTCCTATAATTATTTCTTTCCATTTCCCTCTTTCATCTGAAATTTTACTCTTTAACCCAGTGACAGCCTCCATCGCAGTTCCACCCATTAGAATTAACATTTGTGGATTAATTATTGAAATATGTTCTTTCAAAAATTTAGAATATCTTTTTATATCACTAGTATTAGGTTTTCTTTCATCAGTTGTCTTATAGTTTATTGAATAAGTTAAATAAATATTATCCATCGATACATTGATAGCTAAGAGCATCTTTTTTAAAAGTTTTCCTACATCACCTTGAAAAAGTAACCCAGACTCATCCTCTTCTTCACCAGGTGCATCGCCAATTAACATAATAGAACTATTGATATTTCCTCTACTAAATAAAAGATTTTTTGAAGCTTTCTTTAGATTGCAATCCTCAATTGTATTTATTTGATTTTTAAGATTAGATAGTTTTTGTTTTTTTTGCGAGTTTAAATTAATCAGATCACTTTTTAAATCTTTATATCTATTTTGTGGCTCATTATTGAAGATAAAATCTGTCTCAAATGTTTTAATGAAATCTTGCGTAAATTTAGTATTTTGATTTAGGGGTTTTTTAGACATAGAATATACCAATGTATTTAAAAAAGGTTTTAACAGCAATAATAATTGTACTATTCTATCAGACTCATCTTTATTCTAAAAGCAATAGTTTCAATAATTTCAATCCAAGAAATTTATCAAATTATTTTTCTGGGATAGTTGCTTTCGAAAATAAGAAAAATTCTGATGCATTGAATTTTTATAATTCATCAAAAATATTGATTAATCAGCATGATCCATATTTAAAAAGATATGTAACAAGTTTAGTATTAGAAAATAAAGTTTCTCAAGCGATCAATGTTATTAGGTTAAATAAAGAAAAAGAAAATACAGAATTTTTTGATGCATATTTGTTATTAATTATCGATAGTTTAAAACGTGGTAATTTTGATGATGCCTACGATCAGCTAAATAGAGTAACAGATTTTTTCAATGAAGAAAAATTGAAGTTGGCAATTCTTAATATTTTAAAAGAATACATCTATGTTTTTAAAGAAAAAAACTATTTTGAAAACAGAACAAGTTACGGAAATTTATCGAAAATTTCAGATGCTTTTCAAAAATGCTATTTAGACGACAAAAATACTGAAAATTATTTTCTAGAGGTAATTAATAAAAGTGACTCTGATTACTCAAGATACGTGTTTTTTTATACCAGTTATTTAATCGAAAAAGAGAGATTTTCTATTATTCATAATGTTTTATCAGAATATGATTATATAAATTCTAAATTATTAATATCCCAATCTAAAAACTGGGTGGAGGATAGAAAATATGAAAAATTTACTAATATATTTTCATGCAAAAATCACAATCACGTAATTAGTGAATTTTTATTTTTGGTCTCTAATCTTTATTCATCTCAAGACGATTTTGAAAAATCTAATTTTTATTTATATCTCTCAAATTATTTAAATCCAAAGTTTATATATAATTTGTCTTTAGTAGCTGAAAATTATTACTTTAATGAAGATTTTGTTAAAGCAAAAAAAATTTTAAAAGGATTTGATAAAGTAGATAATATTTATTATTGGTTTCGTATTAAAAAAGAAGCACAAATTATTGCCAAGGAAGATAATAACAAAAAAAGGTCAGTTGCTTTTATAACCTCTGAATTCAACAAAATTAAAAAACATAATCATAAGATGATTTTTGATATAGCTAACTTTTATAAAAGTTCTAAAGATTATGAAAATGCAATAAAATATTATTCAAAAGTAATTGAGGATCTAAACGATAATAACATAGTTAAAGCTGATATACTTTACAGAAGGGGCGGAAGCTATGAGAGAATCGGTGAATACGAGAAATCAGATAAAGATTTGTTAATGTCTTTAAATATAGAACCAAATGATGCCTACGTTTTAAATTACTTAGCATATTCATGGCTTGAGAGAGATTATAAAATAGATGAAGCATTAGATATGCTTAAAATAGCCTATGAGTTAGAAAGTAATGATCCATATATAATTGATTCAATTGGTTGGGCTTATTATTTAATAGAGGATTATTCTAAAGCTGAAAAATTTTTGCAAAGAGCAGTAGAGTTGATGCCTGAAGATCCAATAGTAAATGATCACTATGGTGATATCTTATGGAAATTAGACCAAAAAATACAAGCAAGATATTTTTGGAAAAATGTACTTAAAATGAAAAAAGCAGAGAAAGATATGAAAGATAAAATTAATCTTAAATTAATAAGAGGTATAAAAAAATCTTAATTAATGCAATTTAAGAAGATCAAGTCATATGCTAAAATTAATTTAGCACTAAATGTTGTAGGTAAATCGTCAAAGCTCCATAAAATAGAAAGCCTAGTCGCTTTCATAAATATCTATGATCTTATTCTCATAAGAAAAATTAAAAAAAAAAATCATATTGTAAAATTTAGAGGCAAATTTTCTAAAAATATTGGCTCGAAAAACAGTGTTACTCAATTATTAAAAATACTTGATAAAAAAAAATTACTTCAAGAAAAATTTCATATCGAGATAGTCAAGCATGTACCGCAACAGTCTGGCTTAGGAGGGGGTTCAATGAATGCCGCCAGTATTCTTAATTATTTTGTTAAGGAAAAAATATTCTCTTTAGACAAAGAAAAAATTCGTTCAATAGCTAGATATTTAGGATCAGATGTTATTTTAGGATTAACTAATGATTATCAAGTTTTAACTTCTAAAAACCAGACTAAAAAATTCAAAAATTGTATAAAATTATACACATTAGTTGTTAAACCTAATTTTGGCTGCTCGACAAAAGCTATTTACGCAGATGTAAGAAAGTATGATACTGCCAACTTTAATACTCCACGAAAAAAAATGTTTAATCTTAATTTTTTAAAAAAAATGAGTAATTCCCTAGAGGAAATTGTCTTGGTTAAACACCCGATTTTGAAAAAAATTAAAATTTACTTAACAAATTTGTATAATCCTGAGTTTGTAAGAATGACTGGCTCTGGATCGGCTTTTATTGCCTATTATAATTCTAAAAAAAAATGCGACAAAGCACTTAGACAATTTAATAAAGATTATACAAAATATTGGTGTATAAGCTCAAAAACTATATAAATTTTATTTTTTTGTGTTATATCAATTTTATATTGGGGCGTAGCCAAGCGGTAAGGCACGGGTTTTTGGTACCTGCATCCTAGGTTCGAATCCTAGCGCCCCAGCCAAATATGAAAAGTTTAATAGACAAATTTTTTTTCAGACGAAATAATCTAGACCTCGTAAGCAAGAAAATAAGGAACATATCCAAAAAAACCCCTGTGTCTCAAATATTTAATATTATCAATTCTTATTCATCTACAAGTGAACTTAGATATGTTGGTGGTTGCATAAGAAAAGTTATAAATAATGAAAATTTTGATGATATCGATTTAGCAACAAATATAGATCCAACTGAGGTTTGTTCTGCACTCAAAAAAAGCAACGTTGAATTCTATGAGAGTGGAATAGATCATGGCACAATAACAGCAATAATAGGGGATAGTAAATTTGAAATTACGAGTTTAAGAGAAGATATTTTAACTGATGGCCGTCATGCAAAAGTCAAATTTTCTAAAGATTGGAAAACCGACGCTTCGCGAAGAGATTTCACCATCAATTCTATTTATTCAGATAAAGAGGGCAACTTATTTGATCCATACAACGGTTATGAGGATATTAAAAAGGGTAAAATTAATTTTATTGGTAACCCAGAAAAAAGAATTAAAGAGGATTACTTGAGAATATTAAGATATTTACGATTTTTTTTAAATTATTCTAAACAACCACATGATCCTAAAATTGTTAAAGTTTTAAAAATGAATCTTATGGGCATCGCAAATCTTTCTAAAGAAAGACTGATAGATGAACTAAGAAAGATTCTCAAACCAAATGTGTTAGAAAGTTTATCAAAAGATAAAATAATTTTAGAAATTTTAGTCTCAGTTTTTCCTCAACTAAAACAATTTAATATTTTTTCTAAGCTAAATACTAATCTAAAGGATATGCTCTCTAAAGTTGATTTTATTTTTATCATTTCATTATTAATTATCGATGAAACTGATAATGTGGAGTATTTCATTTATAAATTTAATCTATCTAAAAAGGACCAAAAAAGAATTAGAAATTTAAGTGATTTTTATAAAAAAAAAATAACTTCAAAAACTTTTACTGAAAAAAATTTAAATTTGATCTTTTATCATTCAGGCAAAGAGACAGTCTTGGATATTCTAAATTATAGGATATTAAAAACTAACAAATTAGATAACAATATATTGGCATTAATTAGCAAATTTGAAATAAAATCTTTACCTACAATGCCGTTTAAAGCAGATTTTTTAATGTCAAAATACGATATTCCAGAGGGAAAAATGTTAGGAGAAAAACTAAAACTTATTGAGAGTAAATGGATCGAAAATAATTTTCAAATATCAGAGCAACAGATTGAAAACATAATTAATAATTAAATATATTTAACATCTTTAATTTCAAAGTTTTTTTTACCAGCAGGAGTACTAATTTCGACTAGATCATTTTTATTTTTTCCAATAAGCCCTCTTCCTATTGGTGATTGATAGTAAATTAATTTATTTTTGAGATCTGCCTCATCCTTTCCAACAATCTTATAATTTATTTTTTCACCTGTATCTAAATTTTCCAAAAAAACTGTTGATCCAAAAATAACTTTGCCGTCATTATTTAATTTTGTAACATCAATGACATTTGCTCTTGCAATTATGTCATTAATTTCAGTAATTCTCCCCTCATTATGAGATTGTTCCTCTTTAGCAGCATGATACTCAGCATTTTCTTTTAAATCTCCATGTGAGCGTGCTTCAGCAATTGCGGCAACAATTTTAGGACGTTTTTTCTCTTTTAAAAAAATTAGTTCCTCTTTAAGTTTATTTAAACCGTTTAAAGTGATTGGCTCTTTATCCATTTTATTTCCATTTTGCAATAGGCGGTAACGACATTAAAATACCCTCAACATTTCCACTTGTTTGCAATCCAAATTTTGTTCCTCTATCATAAAGCAAATTAAATTCTGTATACCTACCTCTTTTTATATATTGCATTTCCTTATCTTTTAAAGTCCATTTTTTTTTTAACTTTTTTTTGATAATTTTTTTAAATATTAATTCAAATGTGGTACCGACTTCCCTGACAAATTTAAAATCTTTTTCAAAATCATTTTTTTTGTAATCAAAAAAAATTCCTCCAATACCTCTTGCTTCTTTTCGGTGAGGTAAATAAAAATATTCGTCACACCATTTTTTATATTTTGGATAATATTTTTTGTTATGACGATTACACATCTTTTTTAATATTTTGTGAAATTCCTTTTTCTCATTTTCATCTTTTTTGGATGGAGTGACATCCATACCTCCACCAAACCAATCATGAGATGTGCAAATATACCTAGTATTAAAGTGCATCGCTGGAATTAGAGGGTTTTTCATATGCATAACTACAGAAATACCTGATGCCCAAAAATTTGGATTTTTCTCAGCTCCTGGAATTTGTTTTTGAAAATGTTTTGGAAATTTTCCATAAACTTTTGAAAAATTTACACCTACTTTGTCAAATATTTTTCCATCTTTAAGTATTCTATATTCACCACCACCTTCATCTTTTTTTTGATTTCTTTTCCATGTTGTTGATTTAAATTTAATTTTATTTTTTTCCAGCTCAATTATGCTATGACATATTGAGTCTTGTAAAGTTTTAAACCAATTACTTGCTAAATCTTTTCTAATGTCTAAATCCATATTAAATTAAATTTGTTTGTTTTAGGCTCTCAGCTAAAATAATAGCAACAGATGATGAAATATTAAGCGACCTTTTATTATTTTTCATAGGTATCTTTAATTTGTTTTTAATTAATCCGTGTACTTTTTCAGGTACCCCAGCACTTTCTCTCCCGAATAAAATAGTATCATTCTTTTCAAACTTAAATTTAGTATAAGAAATAGAAGCCTTAGTTGTCATCAATACAATTCTATGATTCTTTTTATCTTTATAAAATCTATCGAAGCTTTGATAAAACTTAATCTCTTTATTGTCCATATAATCCATTACAACCCTTTTAAATCTCTTATCATTTAACAAGAAGCCACATGGCTCTATAATTTCTAATTCTGCCCCAAGACAAGCACAAGTTCTTATTATAGCTGCTGTATTTTGGGGTATATCAGGTTCAAATAAAGCAATTTTGGGCCCTGTAAATATTGAACTATTATGTGTCATTCTTTCAGTAGTAAATTAAATATTTTATATTATATGAAACATATATTTAAGTAGAAAAAATCTATTTTGAGTATATTTAATTAAATTTAAAGATGTCTAAAAAAAAAACTGAAAGAAGAGATTTTTTATTTACAGCTACAGCTGCATTTGGAGCTGTAGGAGTAGGGGCTACAGTTTGGCCGATGATAGATCAAATGAATCCAGACGCTTCAGTTAAGGCTTTAGCTAGTACTGAAGTAGATGTGAGCTCAATGAACCCAGGAAGAACTATTACAGTTTTGTGGAGGGGTAAACCTGTTTTTATTAGAAGAAGAACTCAAGACGAAATTAATGAAGCAAAAGCAGTCGAGCTAAAAGATTTGAAACATCCAGAGAAAGATGAGGATAGAGCTAAAAATCCAGAGTGGCTTGTAATGCTTGGAGTATGCACACATTTAGGTTGCGTACCCTTAGACCAAAAAGGTGATTACAACGGTTGGTTTTGCCCATGCCATGGATCTCATTACGATATCTCTGGAAGAATTAGAAAAGGACCGGCACCTACAAACATGGAAATTCCTAAATATGAATTTGTTAACGCTAATACCATTAAGATCGGATAAAAACTATGAGTGATCACGAATATACACCTAAGTCAAATTTTGGAAAATGGTTCAATGATAGATTACCATTATTAACTTTAGCAAACCACTTAACTGATTATCCAACTCCTAAGAATTTAAATTATTGGTGGACATTTGGTGGTATTCTAACTTTTTGTTTAGTTACCCAAATAGTTACAGGTTTAGTTCTTGCTATGCACTATATTGCTCATGCCGATATGGCATTTGATAGTGTGGAACATATAATGCGGGATGTGAATTATGGATGGTTAATAAGATACATTCATGCAAATGGAGCATCAATGTTTTTTCTAGCTGTCTATATACATATATTTAGATCCTTGTTCTACGGATCCTATAAAGCTCCAAGAGAAATAATCTGGATTATAGGTATTATTATTTATTTATTAATGATGGCAGCAGCTTTTATGGGTTACGTACTTCCTTGGGGACAAATGAGTTTTTGGGGAGCAACTGTCATTACAAACTTGTTTAGCGCGATTCCATTAGTTGGTGAAGGTATTGTAACATGGTTATGGGGAGGGTATTCAGTTGATAACCCAACATTGACAAGATTTTTTACTCTTCATTATCTAATTCCTTTTTTAATTTTAGGTTTAGTTGTTCTTCATATATGGGCATTACATGTTCCAGGTAATAATAACCCAATTGGTATAGATGTTAAAAAACCCTCTAAAGATACTGTCCCTTTTCATCCTTACATAGTAATAAAAGATGCTTTTGCTTTATTAATGTTCATGATTGTTTTTGCTTTTTTTGTTTTTTATACACCAAATATTTTGGGTCATGCAGATAATTATATAGAAGCAAATCCGCTTGTTACACCAGCTCATATTGTTCCCGAGTGGTACCTATTACCATTTTACGCAATTTTAAGATCAGTACCTGATAAATTAATGGGTGTAATAGCAATGCTATCAGCTATTTTTATTTTAGCAGCCTTACCTTGGTTGGATACCTCAAAAATAAGATCAGCAGTATTTAGACCTTTGTACAGACAATTTTATTGGATCCTTGTAGCTGATGTTTTAATTTTGGGATACGTAGGAGCAATGCCTGCTGAAGGTTTATATTTGCTTATTGCTAGAGTAGCGACCGCGTACTATTTTTTACATTTTTTAGTTATTTTACCTATTTTAGGCTTTAAGGAGAGAACATTACCAGTTCCATTAAGCATTACAGAACCAGTTTTAGGTGGCTCTTCAAATTTAGCAGCCGCCAGAGATGATAGTAGGTTAGATAAGTTAAAGTGAAAAAACTCTTAAAATTATATTTTTACATCTTCTTTTTAATTTCCTTTTTGCCTAAAGTATATGCTGCAGAAAAAGTCGAATACTTGACTACTGATTGGAGTTTTAAAGGTTTATTTGGTAAGTTTGATAGAGCAGCTTTGCAAAGAGGCTATCATGTCTACACAGAAGTATGTTCTTCTTGTCATTCAATGAAGTACTTAAGTTATCGAAATTTAGCCCAAGAAGGGGGCCCCGAATTTACTGAAGCTGAGGCCAAAGCAATCGCAGCCTCTTTTGAAGTAACAGATGGCCCTAATTCTGATGGGGAGATGTTTACAAGACCAGGAAAATTGTCTGATAAATTTGTAATGCCATATGATAATGTAAAAGCAGCTCAAGCGGCTAACGGAGGGGCTTATCCACCTGATATGTCTGTGTTGGTTAAAGCAAGAGGAGGTGGAGTAGATTATATTTATTCATTATTACAAGGGTACGAAGATCCACCACCAGGAGTTACTTTAGATGATGGTGTTTACTACAATAAATATATGTACGGTAATAAAATAAAAATGTCCAATCAATTATCTGATGGGTTAATTGAGTACTCAGATGGTACAAAGGCTACTGTTGAACAGATGTCAAAAGATGTAACTACTTTTTTGATGTGGGCAGCAGAACCACACCTAGAATCTAGACATAAAATGGGATTTAAAGCAATCGTATATTTAATCATTCTTACAATTTTAGTTTATTTTAGTATGAAAAGAATTTGGTCACGTATTGAAACGAAAGTTTAGAATATCTCCATCTTGAACAATATAATCTTTACCTTCTAATCTCATTTTACCATTAGTTTTTGAATTCACCCAACCTTCATTACTAATAAAATCATTATATGAAACTGTTTCAGCTCTAATGAATCCTTTTTCAAAATCTGAATGAATTTCACCTGCTGCCTCAGGCGCAGTACTATTTATTCTAATAGTCCATGCTCTAGTTTCTTCTGGACCAGACGTAAAGTAAGTTTCTAATCCGAGAATATTATAAGCTTTTTGTATTAATAGACTTAACCCTGTGCTCTTTAAACCAATCATATCCATATAGTTTTTTCTTTCATCAATGTCTAATTCGTTAATTTGATTTTCTATATCAGCAGATATAACTAATGTGTTTCCTTGGCCAAATTTATCTATAAAAGATTTTGAGTAATTGTTACCACTCTGAACACTTTTTTCATCAACATTACATACAAATATTTTAGGTTTTAGTGACAAAAGCCCACTTTGATTTAATAGTTTTTTATCAAATTGGTTTTTTAATACAGAAATATCCTTATCATTATTGATACATTCTAAAGCATGCTCAAGAATTTTAATTATTGACTCGTCAACATTTTTTTTATTGTTTTTTTCTAGCCTTTTTTGTATCGACTCAAGGTCAGCAAGCATCATTTCTGTTTCAATAATTTCTAGATCTCTTACTGGATCTACAGTTGAATTTACATTTTGTATATCATTCGAGTCAAAGCATCTTATCATATGAATTATTGCATCAACTTCTCTTATGTGAGAAAGAAATTTATTTCCAAGACCTTCACCCTTTGAAGCACCTTTGACTAATCCTGCAATATCAACAAATGAGATTGTTGTATTAATGATTTTTTTAGATTTGGATATTTTTGCTAAACTAGCAAGCCTATCATCTGGTACAGCAACAATACCGATATTAGGATCAATTGTACAAAATGGAAAATTTGCAGCTTGTGCTTTATTTGAATTTGTTAAGGCATTAAACAATGTAGACTTACCAACATTTGGTAAACCAACGATCCCACATTTCAAGCTCATTATCTATTATTAACAGTGCTTGAGAATAGATCTAATTTTTTTTCTACCAAAATAGAGATTGATTCAGTAATACTATCTGAAATTTTTTTAATACCAACTGTTTCATCTTCATCAAAATTTTGTAAAACATAATCTGCAACCTCAATACCGTTCTTGGGTTTTCCAATACCTATCCTAACTCTTGAGTAGTCTTTGCCGATGAATTTATCAATTGAGGCAATCCCATTATGACCTGCACTTGACCCACCAAATTTTACTTTAATTTTTCCTAATTCAACATCAAGATCATCATGAAAAACTATCACGTCTTCAGCTTCAATTTTAAAATATTCAATTAATTCTCTTATGCAAATACCTGAATTGTTCATAAATGTTAGAGGCTTAATTGCATAAATTTTTTTATTGTTGATATTTCCAGTTGTAAGAAGACCTTTGAATTTAGGTTTTTGCTTAGAAAGACTAAATTTTTTATTAATGTTGTCTATAATCTTAAAACCAACATTATGACGGTTATTTTCGCTATCTGGAGTTGGATTTCCTAGACCTACAAACAAAAGCATAAATTATTGAGAAGTTATATCCAATTTAATTAGATTATTTTTTTTCTTCTGAAGGTTTTTTATCAGCACCTTTTTTATCATCAGCATCTTTTTTTTCACCTTCAGCTGGTGTTTTTTCACCATCAGCTGCTGCTGCTTCTGATCCTTCTGCTCCTGGTTCACCCTCTGTTGTCTCGGCCTCAGCTGGTTTCTCAGGCTCTTTCATCACAGTCGGCGCCGCTAAGGTTGCGATTACAAAATCTCTTCCTTGAATTGTAGGAGTCACCTCACTATCTAATTTCACAGAAGAAATTTTAAAACTTTCACCAATATCTACACCATCTAAGTCAATTGTTATATTTTCAGGAATTTTTTCGCTAGGACACTTTAATTCAACTTTTCTTCTAACAATATTTAATACACCACCTCTTTTAAGTCCTGGAGATTTTTCATGGTTGATAAAGTTTACTGGAACTTCAATTTTGATTTTAACACCAGGTAAAATTCTCAAAAAATCAACATGAGTAGGATCATCACTTAAGATATGATATTTTACTTCTCTAGGTAAAACATTAAGATTTTTACCACCAACATTCAATGTTATAATATTAGATAAAAAATTCTTTTTTTCGATTAAGTATTTAAGCTTTTTTTTTTGAGATAGAAACTTTTTGATTTTCGTCTTTGCCACCATAAACAATTGCAGGCACTTCTCCACTATTTCTGATAGCATTTAATTCGCCCTTAGTCTTATTATCTCTGATGTTAGCTTCTAATGAATTCATAAAACAGAGGTTTTTAACCCATGTTGATAAATAATCAAGGTAATTATTTAAATAAATCTGAAACTGAAGTTGAATTAGAAATTCTTTTAATAGCCTCACCCATTAGGCCAGAAATTGGTAAAACTTCTATATTTTTTACATTTTTTGTTCTATCAAAATTGTCAATTGTATCGGTTATTACTAAATTTTTAATGACAGAATTTTTAATTTTTTTAACTGCATCTCCACTTAGCACGCCATGCGTAATATAAACAAAAACATCCTTGGCACCTCTATTTTTTAAAGCTTTAGCTGCATTAACTATAGTTCCACCGGAGTCAATTATGTCATCAACAAGAATACAAGTTTTACCTTTGACATCACCGATTACGTTCATTACTTGAGATTGGCCTGGTTTAGGTCTCCTCTTGTCAACTATAGCAAGTCCAACATTTAAAATTTTTCCGAGAGCCCTAGCTCTCTCTGTCCCACCAACATCTGGTGCAACGCAGATTATATTTTTAGTTTTAATTTTTTTTTTAATATGCCGCGCAAATATTGGAGTTGCAAAAAGATTATCTACAGGGATATCAAAAAAACCCTGTATCTGACCAGCATGCAAATCTACTGTAACAATTCTGTCTGCTCCAGCTTGAGTAATTAAATTTGAAACAAGCTTTGCTGATATAGAGGTTCTTGGTACAACTTTTCTATCTTGTCTTGCATAACCAAAATAAGGAATTACAGCAGTTATATTTTTTGCTGATGATCTTTTTAAAGCATCAATACATAATAATAATTCCATTAAATTATCATTAGCTGGCGAAGAAATTGATTGAATTATAAAAATACTATTCCCTCTTATGTTTTCATTTATTTCGATATAAATTTCACCATCTGCAAACTTTCTTATACTGGAATTGACAAGTTTAGATTTTAAATATTTGGCGATATTTTTACTTAGGATTTTATTGCTATTTCCAGTTAATAATTTCATGAAAAACTCAATTAATCATAATTATTGAAATATTTCTACCATAATCATTAAGGTTTAATTTCAATGATCTTCTTGCACTAAAAAAATTATTTTTTTTATCGAATGTATCAATTTTAATCATATCAATTCTATTGATTTTTTGCGATTTAAGTTGAGTTTTGACATAATTTGGTAAGTCAAAATAAATTAACTTTTTTTTATTTTTAAAGAAAATTTTGTTTTTTTTGTGTTTTTTAATAAATTTTTTTTTAAAGTCGGCTTTTACTTCGTAGTTTTTTTGAGTAATTGACGGACCAATTGCTCCAATAATATTTTTTGGATTACACCCTTTTTTAATCATAAAATTAATAACGTTTTTGATTATGCCTTTATATGCACCTTTCCAACCAGCATGTATAGCTGCGATAATTTTTCTTTTAAAGTCATATAGCAACACTGGTACGCAATCAGCAGTCAATACAGCTATCGGAAGTTTTTTTTGATCAGTTATAACTGCATCAGCTTTAATTCTTTTTTTTAATTTAGAATTTCCATTAAGAAAAACTAATTTATTGCTATGTATTTGATGAACTAAATAGATATTTTTTGTTTTTTTTCCTATTTTATTTTTGACAATTTTTAAATTTTTTAAAATGTTACTTTTATTATCAAGAGAACCAGGGCCACAATTAAGACTCTTATATATTCCTTTTGATTTACCTCCATTCTTGTTGAAAAAACCATGACTTATGTTTTTGTTTTTTGATAATTTTTGAGAGGTAATCAGATCAAAATCCTAAATTAAAATTGTTATTTTGGTTTTTTATTAACATAACTTTAAATAATTTTCCCATTTGTTTTTCATCTGTTAGTCTTTTTAATCTGTAATAAATATCTGCTTTTTTTAAAAAGTTTTGATTTTTTGCAATCATCTCAGCTCTTTCATGGATTCCCAATTTTATAAGAAATTCTTTTTGTGTTGTTAAACTATGCTTTAATCCACCAATCTTCTTGATAATTTTTTCAAATAATTGGAAATTAATATTATGCGTGATATCGGAACTTCCAATTTTAGCTAAAACATCTGAATATTCATGTTTATATAATGCTTGTAAAGTATTTTTCATTTTATCTTCAGTATATCCATAATCTATGATTAAAATTCCTCCAGATCTCACTTTGATTATCTTTGAAATTTGCTTAAGGTGATTAATACCAAGCTCTGAATATTCTATAAAATTTTGATTTTTAGATATTTTAAAATCAATCTTTTTTTCATATTTCCTCATATTAATCTTTTTTTCTGAGAAAAAAGCTTTTTCTTTATTTAAACTAACAAATTTTTCAAACCATAGATTACCTTTTTTTTGAAATTGTTTAATTGCAAGTGCATCAAAAAACTCATTTGCAACAAATATACTAGGAATTTTTTTAATTTTTCTTAAATCGTTTATCCAACTAATATTTGAATTTAATAATTCTTTTTTTTGTATCTTCTTCAAAGTAGGGCTTATTTCATAAATTACCAACCTGCAGGATTTGAAAAATAATGGGAATTTTTTAAAACTTTCTATGAGAATTTTCATCATTGCAGCGTTTCCTGCACCAAGTTCAATTAAGTTAAATTCTTTAGGTGACCCTATACTTTTCCAAAAACTTACAACCCAAATGGCAATCATTTCAGAAAATAACCTTGATACATTAGGAGCTGTGATAAAATCTCCCTTTTTGCCAAATGGATTTTTTTTTATGTAATACCCAGACTTTTTATTATACAAAGAGATATTGATAAACTTGTCTAGGGGTAGATTAACTATTTTGTCTGTTTTCATATTTAGAGATTAATAAATAACATCCAATTATTAAAAAAAAGATACTTATAAGTTGTCCCATGGTCAGATTGAATAATAAATAACCCAATTGTTCATCAGGAACTCTTAAAAACTCAATTGTAAATCTAAAAATTGAGTAAAAAATTAAAAATATACCGGAGATAAAACCAGGTCTTTCGGAGAAACTCTTATTTTTAAAGTATATTTGAATTAAAAATAGAACTATACCCTCAAAAAATGCTTCATATAGCTGGGTGGGATGTCGGTACAAGTTATCTATTTGTATAAATTGGACTGCCCAAGCCACATTAGTTTCGACACCATAAAGTTCTGAATTTATAAAATTTGCTATTCTACCAAAAAAAATACCTATGGGCGCAACAAGAGATACAATATCTAAATAATTAAATAAACTTTGTGAATTTTTTTTTGCAAAAAAATAACTTGCAATTACAATCCCTATAACTCCTCCATGAAATGACATACCACCTTGCCAAATTTTAAAAATATCTAACAAATTGTTAGTATAAAATTCAAGGTTATAAAATATGACATATCCTAATCTACCACCAATAATTAAACCTAAAATTAGATAAGTTAGGTAATCATCAAATTTTTCACTTACTTTTGTTTCAGAAATAAAAAATTTTTTACTTAAAAACCACCCTAGTAAAATACCAACAACATAAGCTAGAGAATACCACCTTATTTCAAGGGAAAAAATTTGAATAGCTACTGGGTCAAAATTATTAATAAACATTTCAAATAATAATTATAAATTAAACTATAATAAGTTATTATATAAATATATGAAAAACTCAAAATTTGTAATCGATAGATTTGCCAAGTTAATTGAGCAAGGTATAGTTTCTTCAAAAGATATTACGTCTGAGATACTCTCAATTTTAAAATCAAAAAGAGACGAATTGGTTTTTAAACTTAAATTAACTAGCAAAGATGAGTTTGAAATTCTCTCTAAAAGAGTAGAAATTTTAGAGAAAAAAATTGAAAAGATTAAATTAAAGAAAAACCTTAAATCTAAACGGGCAAAAAAACTTTAACGCTTAAACCATTCATCTTAGATTTGTCTAATTTAATATTGCCTCCATGGGATTTTATTATATCTGATGCTATTGATAATCCTAATCCTACACTAGATTTTGAGTCTGCTCTTCCTTTATTAATTTTATAAAATGGTTTAAATACATTTTCATACTCAGTTTTTGGAATACCTGGACCATCATCCTCAATTTTAATAAAAAGATTATTGTTATTTTTGTTTAATTCTATGTTAACTTTTTTAGCGTATTTAATTGCATTATTTAGAAGGTTATTGATACAACGGGTAATTAAATTTTTTCTTCCGTTAAAATAAACTCTTGGCATAAGCTCTAATGAAATATTATCGTTATCATATTTTTCTATAATTTCATGGATCAGATCTGTTAGATTGAACATTTCATCTTTTTCGGCAAAAGATGAACTTGTAAATTGGAGATATTCATTGAGCATTTTTTCCATTTCGTCAACATCTTCTGTTAATTTTTTTGAAAGTTCTTTATCTTTTATAAAAGTGATTTGTAATTTCATTCTTGTAAGAGGGGTTCTTAAATCATGACTAATTCCTGATAACATCTCAGATCTTTGGTTTAGATGTCTTACTATTCTTTTTCTCATTTTATCAAATTCGTAACCCGCACGTCTTATCTCAGAAGCACCTGATGGTTTAAATTCCTCGATTTCTTCACCTTTACCAAATTTTTCTGCTGCTCTAGCAAGGTTAGTTATGGGTCTTGTTTGATTTTTCAAAAAAATCAAAGATATCAAAACCATAATCAACGCTGGAACAGTTATCCAAAGTGCAAATATTCTTGCTGATGAACTTGTAACTCTGTCTCTAGGTACAAGAAATTTAATGTAACCATCCTCGTATTTAATTCTAATATCGATTAATTCTTTATAGCCGATTGTATCAAACCAAAAATTATCTAACTTAAATCTAGATTTCAGCTCACGTCTTAAAGTTCTATCTATTGGACTAAACCATCTATCGGTGTAATTAAAATCAAACTTTTCATCTTTTACAAATTCAAAATTTAAGTCTTGGTAAATTGAAAAAAGATTATTTATTTCATTTTTGTCGTAACTTTCATTTTTATAGAATTCAAGAAGTGTGCTTATTTCATTTACTAGCGCTCTAGTCATACCTTTGGTTGTTTTGATCCATAAGCTGTCAAAAAAAACAACTGTTACTACAAGCTGTAACACTAGAACTGGAACTGCCACAATAAGCAGTGCTCTATAAAACAAACTTTTTGGAAGAGTATTTTTGATAATTTTATTTAATCCATAAAACATAACCAACTCCTCTCATTGTTTGTAAAAATTTAGGATTTTTTGGATCATCCTCAATTTTTTTTCTCAATCTAGTAATAATTACGTCTATAGATCTTTCTTTATCTAAATTAATTAGTATCCCAATATTTTCTCTAGAAAAAGTCTTGCCTGGATTATTGATCATTTTCTCTAAAATAATTTTTTCAGTATTATTAATCTTAAATTCCTTATTATCCTTTAAAATCATAAGTTTATTAAGATCAATTTTTATTTTATCGAATTCAATTACTCTTTTTTGATTAACTTTTTTTGTCTTATTTAAAATATTTTTAATTCTTAAAATTAATTCTTTAGGCTCAAAAGGTTTAGGTAAATAATCATCAGCTCCTATTTCTAAGCCCTCAATTCTCTCACTTGGTTCACCTTTAGCAGTTAATAAGATAATTGGAGTCTCCAATTTTTTTTTATTTTCTTGAATAAATTCTAATCCACTCTTACCTGGCATCATTATATCTAATATAATTAAATCGAACTTTATTAATTCTATTTTTTTTTTAGCATCTTCTGCATTTTCCGCTGTAGATATTAAAAATTTATTTTCATTTAGATACTTTCTTACTAAAGATCTAATTCCATCGTCGTCATCTACAACTAATATATGAGCAATAAAATTATCCATTGATGATTTTTTTTAGGACTTTATCGAAATTAATTACCTCTTCAGAACTTGAATCTAGAAGTGCATTATAAATTCTTTTTTTTTGTAACAAAAATATTTCCTCAAAAATTTTTTTACCCTTTTCATTCAAATAAACATGTTTAATTCTTGTATCAATCTCATCTTTTTTAAAAACAATAATCTCAAGTTTTATCAAATCTTTTAACACCCTATTTAAACTTTGTTTTGTTACTTTTAGTTTTGCAAGTAATTTAGAAATTGAAATACCCTCATACATTGATAATAAATGTATAACTTTTTGATGAGCTAAACCAATTGAGTATTTGTCTAGAATTTTCTTTGAGTCTGAAAAGGTTTCTCTATAGCCAACAAATATTTTCTCAATCAAATCTTTCAATTGGTCATCTTTTAGATATAAAAGTTCTTTCATTATAGGTAAGTTATATTGACATATTATAGATACAAAGATATTTTTTAATAAATAAATATTTCATTCATGATACCTTACGATAAAAGAACAGGTAAAATATGGTACAATGGCGATTTAGTCGATTGGTCAGAGGTTAAATTACACGTTTTAAGTCATGGTTTACATTATGCGAGTTGTGTTTTTGAGGGAGAGCGAGTTTATGATGGTTCGATCTTTAAATTAGAGGAGCATACTTCAAGATTATTTTATTCAGCCAAAAGAATGGGTTTCGAAATTCCATATACAGAGGCGGAAATTAATTCAGCTAGTAAAAAAATAATTGCAACCCAAAAAGTTGAAAATGGATATGTTAGGCCTGTTGCTTGGCGAGGGAGTGAGATGATGGCAATATCTGCTCAGCATACAAAAATTCATGTTGCAATAGCTACTTGGGAGTGGGGATCATATTTTGATCCAAAACTTAAAGTAGAGGGTATTAAGTTAAATATATCTAAATGGCGAAGACCTGCACCAGATACTATTCCCTGGGATACAAAAGCTTCAGGACTTTATATGATATGTACTCTTTCAAAGCACGAAGCTGAAAAACAGGGTTATACAGACTCGTTAATGTTAGATTATGAGGGAAATGTTGCTGAGGCCACAGGTGCAAATATTTTTTTCAAAGATAAAAATGGAGAGCTGCATACCCCAATTCCTGACTCGTTTTTAGATGGTATTACAAGAAGAACTGTAATCGATATTGCAAAATCTAAAAATATTAAAGTTCACGAAAGAAAAATAAATCCAAGTGAACTCCCAAATTTTGTTGGATGTTTCTTAACTGGTACTGCTGCAGAGGTAACCCCAGTATCTTGCATCGCTGAAAACCAATACAAAGTTTGTGATATGATAATTAATCTTAATGAAAGCTATCAAACTTTAGTAAAAAAGAAAAAAGCAGCTTAATCTTTATTATCTTCTGAAATAGCGTGATCAATTCCTTTCCGCATATATTCGTATCCGGTAAAAAGAGTTAAAGCTGCAGAGAGCCATAGTAAAATAATTCCTATTGTTTGAGCGTTATAATCCTGAAAATTTATAATTTTGTTTCCAGTATCTCCTGATAATAAAAGAGCAATCGAAACCATCTGTAAGACAGTTTTCAATTTAGCTAGATTTGAAACAGGAAGTTTAATTTTACCTTTAGCTAAAAATTCTCTTAGACCAGAAACTAATATTTCACGCGTCAGAATAATTATAGCAGCAATAACTTCATAATTTCTAATTGTACCGTCCATTACTAAAAGAATGAGAGCTGCAGCAACAATTATTTTATCTGCAATTGGATCTAGTAACTCACCTAGCTTAGACTCTTCTCCGAGTAATCTAGCTAACATACCATCTAAAAAATCAGTAAATGATGCGACTAAAAAAAGAATTAATGCAGTAAAGTCTCCATAAAAACCAGGGAGATAAAATGCTAAAACAAAAAATGGAACAATCAAAATTCTTCCAATAGTCAATATATTAGGTATTTTCTTAAGCATTTTTATTTTTATTCATGAAAAAAGTTATATATCTTTTTAGCAACTTTTTCTTCTACACCATCAACAGATTTAATTTCATCAAGACTTGCAGATTCAACTGCTCTTGCAGAACCAAAATGATTAAGCAATGCTCTTTTTCTTATCATTCCAATACCATCTATTTGATCCAAAAGGGACTTACTTAAACCCTTTTTTCGTTTAGCTCTATGAGCACTTATTGCAAATCTGTGAGATTCATCTCTGATTCTTTGGAGAAAAAAAAGGGTAGGGTCATTTTTTTCAAATTTATATTCTTTACCATTATGAAAAAATGTCTCGTTTCCACTATTTCTTAATTTCCCTTTGGCTATTGCAATTATAGGAATATCATGTAGCCCTAGCTCATTTAAACTTTCTCTAGCAACTGAATATTGGCCTTTTCCGCCATCTATTAAAACTAAGTCAGGAAAAGTAAGGTAATTATCTTTTTCTTGGACAGCTCTTTTGAACCTTCTTGATAAAACTTCTTTCATCATTCCATAGTCATCTTGCTCATTTTTTTTTATTTTTATGTTAAATTTTCTATATCTTTTTTTGATAAATCCTTCATCACCATAAGCAATTAAAGCACCAACGCTATTTGTTCCTTGAATATGACTATTATCGTAAACCTCTATGAGATTGATATTTGTTTCTAAATTAAATTTATTCGCTACCGAGTCGAATAAATCTCGATTATTTTTGCTCTCATATAGTTTTCTATTAAGACTATCTTTTGCGTTTTTAATAGCTTGGTTAATAACTTTTAATTTTGCTCCTTTTTTTGCTACAGAAATAACTATTTGTTTATTTTCCTTATGGGACAAAGTTTTTTCAATTAAAGTTTTTTCTTTTATTTCCTCAGATAAAATTATTGAGGAAGGAACACTTTTATTTTCATAAAATTGAGAAATGAAAGAATTTAAAATGTTACTTAATTTTTCATCTGGATCATGTTTTGGGAAAAAGGACTGATTACCCCAATTTTGTTTTGACCTGTAAAAGAATACTTGAATGCAAGTTTTACCAGACTCCTTATAACCAGCAATTACATCTGCCTCTACAAGATTGGCTTCATTTATTCTCTGAGATGATTGAATTATATTTAAAGACTTTATTCTATCTCTAAGAATTACTGCTTTTTCAAAATCTAAATCCTCACTAGCCTTTTCCATTTGATCTGATAAATTTTTTTGAATTCTTCTCGACTTACCAGAAACAAACTCAATCGCGTCCTTTACTGTTTGTTGATAATCTTCTTTTTTTATATAATCAACACATGGAGCAGAACACCTTTTGATTTGATATAAAATACAAGGTCTCTCTCTATTTTTAAAAACAGTATCATCACAAACTCTCAAATGAAAAATTTTTTGTATCATTTTAATTGTCCAATTTGCAGAACCGGCAGAGGCAAAAGGGCCAAAATAAAATCCCTCTTTAGTTTTCTTTCCTCTATGTCTTTTAATTTGAGGCCATTTATCTTTATTGCCAATAAATATGAATGGAAAAGACTTATCATCTCTTAAAAGTATGTTGAATTTAGGTTTATATTTTTTAATTAAATTTGCTTCTAAAAGTAGAGCTTCACTTTCGTTAGATGTTGTTGTTACCTCAAGTTTCCTTGTTTGGGACAACATTCTTTCTGTTCGGATAATATGATTTTTTTCAGAGATATAACTTTTTAATCTATTGGGTAAATTTTTAGCTTTTCCAACATAAAGAATCTCGTCCTTTTCATTTAACATTCGATAAACGCCAGGTAGTTTAGGAATTAATGAAAGTTCTTTTTTAATAACTTCTTTTCCAATTTCAGAGCTTATCATGACTTCTTTTTTTTGAAATTTGAATTCCAACAGATGAGCAATTTTTTAAGATTTCTAGTTTCTCAATTTTTAAAGTTATTTTACCTATTCTCTTGTCTTTAAATAGTTCATCAAATACAGCCTCAGCCAATGTCTCTAAAAAATTATAATGTTTCTTTTTTACTAAGTTCTTTATTAATTTTACCACCGTGCCATAGTTTACAATTGATTTAATATCCTTATCATTAGTTGGTTTTTTGTCTTCACAATCTATTTCTAAGCTAAATTTTACTTTTTGTGCTTTAACTTTCTCAAAATCATAATAACCAAGTTTTAAATCTAGAATTAGTTCGTTGATTAAAATTTTTTTCTCATAATTAAAAAGAGATTTTTTCTTATCAATTTTAACAACTCTAAAGTTATTCTTTCTCATAAAATTAAATTCTTGATTTGATATATTTTTTTATTTCTGAATTATAATACTGGAAACAAGTGCCCTGGTCCATATCGTGTCCTCTCTTAATAGGCTCCGTTTTATATTTTCCCTTCTTTTTACATTTTACCCCATTAATTTTTAAATCATCCGAGATAACTATTCTTTTCATGCCAGGTATATCTTCCAGCCAGTCTGATAGTAATCCCTCATAATTATCTTTCGGATGGGTAAAGGCTAGTAGCGGTACTTTCAAATTTTTAATTTCATCATTAAATTTTTCACGAATTTTATATGGTCCAGGTCTTTTCTTTTTAAAATTTTCTAAAGCTTTATCAGCTCCTAGTTTTTTAACTTTATATTGTTTCGAAATTTTACCAAAACATGCCTGCATATATGCTATTCCTCCAGCTGCTTGATCGGGGTGTCTTGAAAAAAATAATAAAGTTGTAAGACCTCCACAAGAATGTCCAGTTACAAAAATTTGATTTCTTGGAATACCCAAAGAATTAATTTTTTTTACTAATTGCAAATTAGCCTCAACCCTTTTGTCTATTTTTGTTTTTCCTACATACGGTTTATCTTTTGATACCCACCATTTTAATGGCATATCGCCTTTTAATTTATGAGTACAAAGATTATAAACCATAATCTCTTTTCCATTTATTCTTTCACCAACAAGTGAAGCTTGATTTCTAATTTGCCCATAATCTGTACAAGATTTGCCTGAGCCATCAAAAGTATTTTGACCGTGATTATAAATTAAAATTATTTTTTCTTTAGGATTATCTATCTTTGATAATTTTGTTACCTTTAATTTTTTTGATAAAAATCCACTTTGGTTAATATTATGATTATCCGCATAAACTATTGATGTAAGATATAACCAAATAGTAAGAATTAAAAATCTCATTCTTTACTGTTTATTACGTCGGGGGTTTGCCAATTTAAACTTTGACCGCTATCCATAGCCAAAATTTGCCCTGTAATGGAATCATTTTCAATAAAAAACTTTACAGCTTTACATATTTCTTCAACATTTACCTGTTGTTTTAACAGTGTTGCTAAATATTGTTTTCGAAAATGTTTTTCTGATTGTCTTTTATTCTTTATTGTGGGACCAGGAGCTATCCCATTTACACGTATTTTTGGTGCAAGGCTCATGGCGCTGGTTTTAGTTAAAGTGTAAAGTCCACTTTTACTGAGAGTATATGAAAAGAAAAAGGGGGTTAACTTAAAAACTCTTTGGTCAATAATATTAATGATATTGTTATTTTTTCCCCTAGTATTTTTCGAAAACTCTTTTGATAAAAAAGCTGGGGCTTTAAGATTTGTTGAAATATGCTTCTCCCAACTGTCTGAGTTAAAATTTTTTAATTTGTCATTCTCAAATATTGAAGCATTATTAATTAAGCAATCAAAAAATTTCATTTTGGATTTTGAAAATTTGATAATTCTCGAAATATCTTTTTCTTTACTTAAGTCACCTTGAACCAAATTTACAATTGCTCCATATTTTTGCAATTTCGTCTTTAACTTCTCAGCTTTGGATTTTGATTTATTATAATGGATAATTATTTCTATATTCGGGCCAGATAATTCTTCAGCTATTGCAGCTCCAATTCTAGTTGCCCCACCAGTAATTATTATCTTCCGTGCTTCCACTTTTTATCTCTTTTTTTAGTAACTCTAGTGCCAGGCATACCTAGAGTAGATCTACCTTTTGGGTAGATTTTGTTTTTAACATCATACTGTCTAATTTTGGGGTTTAAAGTTATTTCAAGTTCAGTACTTTGTAATTTTCTTATTTCATCTCTTATTTTGGCAGCTTCTTCAAACTCAAGATTAGAGGCAGATTCTTTCATCTTTTTATCTAAAGCTTTTAGATGTTTTTTTAAGTTTCCACCAACATTAGATCCTTCGCTTATTTTTACATAATCTTTTTCATATACACTTTCTAAAATATCACTAATTTCTTTTTTTACTGTCTTTGCATCAATTTTGTGTTTTTTATTGTATGCAAGCTGAATAGATCTTCTCCTGTCCGTTTCTTGTATTGCTTTTTTTATACTTTTAGTTTCTTTGTCTGCGTATAAGATTACTTTACCATCAACATTTCTTGCTGCTCTTCCTATAGTTTGAATTAGAGAAGTTTCAGATCTTAAAAAACCTTCTTTATCTGCATCTAAGATACCTACTAATGCGCACTCCGGAATATCCAAACCTTCTCTTAACAAATTTATTCCCACTAGAACATCGAAGACACCCATTCTTAAATCCCTCATTATTTCAATTCTCTCTAATGTATCTATATCTGAGTGGAGGTATCTAACTTTTACTCCATTCTCATGCAGATACTCTGTTAAATCTTCAGCCATTTTTTTTGTAAGAGTGGTTACCAAAACCCTATGATTTTTTTCAATAACTTTTTTGCATTCATGCATTAAGTCATCAACCTGGTTTTTTGCAGGTCTCACCTCTACTGGAGGATCAATTAATCCTGTTGGTCTTATAACTTGGTCGATAAATTTACCTTTTGTTTGATCTAGTTCCCATGGACCTGGCGTTGCTGAAACAAAAATAGTTTGTGTTCTCATTAAATCCCATTCTTCAAATTTTAATGGTCTGTTGTCCATGCAAGAGGGAAGTCTAAAGCCGTACTCTGCTAAAGTACTTTTTCTTGACCTGTCTCCTTTATACATACCATTTAGTTGAGGAACAGTGACGTGGCACTCATCAACAAAAATTAGTGTGTTATCAGGAAAATATTCAAATAATGTTGGAGGGGGCTCACCAGGTTTTCTTCCAGATAAGAATCTAGAATAATTTTCAATTCCCGCACAAGATCCCGTTGCTTCTATCATTTCTAAATCAAATTTAGTTCTCTCTTCTAATCTTTGGGCTTCCAATAATTTGTTTTCAGCTTTATGTTTTTTAAGTGTTATTTCTAATTCTTTTTTTATGTTAATAACTGCTTGTTCGATTGTAGGTTTGGGTGTGATGTAATGGCTATTTGCGTATACTTTTACCAAGCTAAGATCTCTTACTTTATCTCCAGTCAAGGGATCAAACTCTTCTATTTGCTCAAGCTTTTCTCCAAATAAACTAAGTCGCCAAGCTCTATCCTCCAAATGAGACGGAAATATTTCCAAATATTCTCCTCTTGCTCTGAACGTTCCTCTATAAAAATTTTGATCATTACGCTTATATTGTAAAGCGACTAGGGACTTAATTATTTGTTCCCTATTATAGTCATAATTTTTTTGAAGAGTTAATGTCATTTTACTGTAGGCCTCAACCGAACCTAGTCCATAGATACAAGACACACTTGCAACAATTAGTACATCGTCTCTTTCAAGTAGAGATCTTGTAGCCGAATGTCTCATTCTATCTATTTGTTCATTAATAGATGCTTCTTTTTCGATATAAGTATCTGACCTAGGAACATATGCCTCTGGAGTGTAATAATCATAATACGAGACAAAATACTCAACAGCATTATCTGGGAAAAAAGTTTTCATCTCACCATAAAGCTGAGCCGCCAGAGTTTTATTTGGAGCTAAAATCAAAGCTGGTCTGTTCGTTGCCTCTATTACTTTTGCCATTGTAAAAGTTTTTCCGGATCCAGTTACTCCAAGTAAAACTTGATTAAATTCCTCTTTATTAGCTCCCTTAACCAATCTTTTAATAGCTTCAGGTTGATCACCGGCTGGTTTGAAGTCAGATTTAATTTTAAACTTTTTACCACCCTCTAGTTTTCCACTGATTTTTGGATTTTTACTCTGGATATCTGTAATTAAATCTTGATATGTATTTTCCATATATTAAAGAACGTAGTAGAATTAATTTATATTTCAATGAGCATAATATCAGACAGTCTAAAAAGAATTAAGCCATCGCCAACTATTGCAGTAACTCAAAAAGCTAGAGAACTAAGAGCTGCAGGAAAAGATGTTATTGGTTTAGGAGCTGGAGAACCAGATTTTGATACTCCTGATAATATTAAAAGCGCCGCTATAAAAGCGATTAAAAAAGGAGACACAAAGTATACTGCCGTAGATGGCACTCCAGCTTTAAAAAAGGCAATTGTTACAAAGTTTAAAAGAGAAAATAAATTGAATTATTCAACCGATCAAATTACTGTTGGTACAGGGGGGAAACAAGTTCTCTACAATACCTTTATGGCAACTTTAAATAAAGGAGATGAAGTAATTATCCCGGCTCCTTTTTGGGTTTCTTATCCTGATATGGTTTTGTTAGCTGGAGGTAAACCTAAAATTGTAAAATGCACTGAACAAGAAGGTTTTAAGCTTACTGCAAAAAAATTAAAAAAAGCTATTTCAAAAAAAACTAAATGGGTCATTATTAATTCACCTTCAAATCCAACAGGAGCAGGTTATTCAAAAAAAGAAATTCAAGATTTAGCCAAGGTTCTAATTAAGAAAAAAAAAATACACATTTTAAGTGATGATATTTATGAGCACGTTCGATATGATAACTTTAATTTTTTCACGATTGCACAAATTTCAAAATTAAAAGACAGAACGCTTACTATGAATGGTGTAAGTAAATCATATGCGATGACAGGCTGGAGAATAGGTTATGCGGCTGGCCCAAAAGATATCATTAAAGCTATTGGTAAAATCCAATCACAATCAACATCAAATCCCTCCTCAATAAGTCAAGCAGCAGCAGTTGAGGCTCTAAATGGAAAACAAAGTTTTATAAAAACTAGAGCTAACGCTTTTAAAGTAAGACGAAATTTTGTTGTGAAATGTCTAAATAGTATCAAAGGTATTAATTGTTTAACACCCAACGGTGCCTTTTATGTGTTTCCAAGCTGTAAAGGTTTATTGAATAAAAAGACAAAATTAAAAACGGATACTAACTTTGTTCAAAAGTTACTTGAAAAAGAAAATGTAGCAGTCGTACAAGGATCTGCTTTTGGATTAGATGGATATTTTAGAATTTCTTATGCAACTTCGATGCAAAACTTAAAAAAAGCTATGGCAAGAATAAAATCTTTTTGTGAAAGTATAAATAGATAGTTTTATTTTTGATTTAAAATCTTTTTTGCTGGAAGAGTTTTTTCAATCCACGATTTTGGAATAGAGTTTAATCCTTTTAATGCCGCAAAATACGCACCAATAAAATTTGCTCTTGAGCAATTACATCCACCAGCCTTAATTGTTTTTAAAATAGCTCTTTGATAGTTTGTTGAACTTAGTATTGCATGAACGGAGCTATTAAACGTACCTGGATAGCTGCATGCCATTCCTAGTTTTTTTACAATCAATGAGTGAGACTTTGATTTTAATTTTTTAATTTTAATTATGTCATCTATAATTATCTTGTAAGTAGGGTTTTTTTTAAATTTTTTAACAAATTCATTTATTGGATTTTTTGCACCTTTAAGAGCAAGATCTATAATGTGAAATTTTGCTAATGCATATTTGTGACTGATCTTTGAAACTGTTACAGTAGCGATTATCTTCTCTAAACTTTTAAAATCATAACCATAAAGAAAATATGGAAGGCTGGCACAAAAACCATCTGACTCATTTACTTTAACCCCACCAGTAAATTTTTTTTTTAATTTTATATTTTTTACAGTTTCAATTACATTTTGATGAATCCAGGGACCACTAATTATGCCACGCCAGTCTTTAACTTTTTTATATTTTGATCTAAGTCCTAGATTCCTCCAATAAATACTTCCAGGGCCGAAATTTTTAAGAATATTTTTTTTAAATCTTGAGTTGATATCATCATGTCCTTCAAGCAATGTCTTGAACATGACCTGACCAATTTCATTATATCCAGAAACATTACCTGTTTTAATATTATAAAAAGGACTTTTATTTTCTTTTAAGAAGGAGAAGTCTTTTTTTCCCTTTATGTAAGAATTGAGTTTTTTTTGATTATAAACCCAATGTAAAGGTCTTGCTGCAGCATCAGCTACAGTTGCACCTAAAAATACATGTAAATTATTTTTCACTTTAATGTGATAAAAATTTTTCAGCTTCCAAAGCTGCCATACAACCCATTCCAGCTGCAGTTACCGCTTGTCTAAATGTTTTATCTTTAACATCGCCAGCTGCATAAACACCAGGAATATTTGTTTCTGTAGAATCTGGTTTAGTAATTAAATAGCCTTCTTTATCCATAGTAAGTTGATCTTTAAATAATTGTGTAGCGGGATCATGACCGATGGCAATAAAAACTCCATCTAATTTAATTTCTTCAATTTTGTTTGTTTTTACATTTTTTACTTTAATTCCTTTAACATTCTTAGGGTCTTGGTCTCCGACAATATCTTCTACAACCGAGTCCCAGATAATTTCAATTTTTTTGTTCTCCATTAATTTTTTTTGAAGCATTTTTTCTGCTCTTAAACTGTCTCTTCTGTGGATTAATTTTACTTTTGAAGCAAATTTTGTAAGAAACATTGCTTCTTCAACAGCTGCGTTACCACCACCTACAACTGCAACCTCTTTGTCTTTAAAGAAAAATCCGTCACAAGTCGCACATGCCGAAACGCCAAACCCTCTAAATTCTTGTTCAGATTTTAAGTTTAACCATCTTGCTTGAGCACCAGTTGAGATAATAATGCTGTCTGCAGTGTATTTTTGACCGGTGTCACCGATTGCTTCAAAAGGAGAAGTTTTTAAATTAACTGAACTAATGTGATCTTCTATCATTTCAGTCCCAACTGCTTTAGCTTGTTCTTTCATTTGATCCATCAACCATGGACCTTGTATAACATCGGCAAAACCAGGATAATTTTCTACGTCTGTAGTTGTGGTGAGCTGTCCTCCAGGTTCTGAGCCATAAACCAAGATAGGGTTAAGCATTGCTCTTGCTGCATAAACTGCTGCGGTATATCCGGCTGGACCAGATCCAATTATTAACACTTTTGTGTGTTTAGTTGGATTTTGACTCATATGAAAGCTATATAGTGATTAATGACTAAATTAAAAGGTTTATTATTGACCGAAGGTATGCACGGCATGATTAGCCAGGTTGAAGGACTAGCGAAGGCTTTAGATATTGATTTTATACACGAAAAAATTGAACTTAATAATTTTTGGAAACTTATTCCACCAAAAATAACTCCAATACATAGTTTTGTATTTAAAAACAAAATTGATAATGATTTAAATATTGTTATTTCTTGTGGCAGAAAAAGTGTAATTCCATCACTTTTTTTAAAAAAAAAACTTAAGGATAAAATTATTAATATTCATATTCAAGATCCAAAGGTTTCGTTATCTAAGTTTGATTTTGTGGTTGCTCCTGAACATGATGGTTTGATAGGAGAAAATGTTATTTCTAGCAAAGGAGCTATTCATTATTTAACAGAGAAAGAATTAGATGAAAATATTTCTTATTTGAAACCTAGAATCAATAAAGAAAAAATAGTTACTCTAATAGTTGGAGGACCTAATAAATATTATGATTATAAGGAAACAGAAATAGAGAACATTTTTTATAAGATTAAACAAAACTTTTTAAATAATGGATATCAGTTGATATTAATTCCCTCAATGCGAACTCCTAAAAAGATAATTGAAAAAGCGAAAAATTATTTTGATGAAAACCAGATCGTCATTACAGATATTGATAAAAAAGCATACCTATCATCCTTGAGACTTTCAGATCATATAGTTGTTACTTGTGACTCTACATCTATGATTTCTGAAGCGGCAATTACTGGTAAACCGATTTATGTAGCACACATGCCACATGTCAAAAATAACGATAGATTTAAAAAATTTTTTGAAATTTTTAAAGAACTTAATATTATTAGAGATCTAAATGACAAAGTAGATAATTGGAGATATGATAAACTTAATGAAACATATAGAATATCAAGATATATAAAGAGCAAAATAAAAAACTATGACATTTCTTAATTCGATTTTAAAACAATCAAAAAAGTATGATTTCCCGTTTGATCATTGGGAATATAAAAATGCCTTAAGCGATAAAACGATTCAAGAAATAATTACCGCTGATATACCGGATGTCAGCAAACATAATCTTACTTATGACGGTACTAGAGCAATTGATGGTGGAGCGGCAGAATTTAGAGAGGGAATAGCGTCTGGAGGTAAGGCGATAAAATTTAGATGCTTTGTAACAAAAGAAAATTCATCACAATTTCCAAATTTAGTAAAATTCATTAACGAATTACAATCCAAAGAAACCTATGAGGCTATTTCAAAAATGATTAGCAAAGATCTATCTAACTCTTACGTTAGATTAGAAGTAATATGTGATCGTGAAGGTTTTTGGTTGAAACCGCACTGTGATATCAAAGAAAAACTAATGTCAGGATTAATTTTTGTTAATAAAGAAGGCGAGTCAGAAGATTTGGGGACTGATTTTTACAACGATAAATTAGAAAAAGTGAAAACAGTTCCTTATAAACACAATTATGGGTATCTTTTTTCCAGCGGACCGAATACCTGGCATGGAATGGAAAAAAAAAAGATTATTAAAGAGAGAAGATGTATCCAAGTAAACTATGTTACATTCAAAACTGACTGGAGAGTTGATTAATTAAAAATTAATCATTGAAAAAATTATTGTCTTATAAAAGACAGGAGTATGATCCCAATATAAGCAGTGCAAAAAAAGTAAAGCAAATACCAAAAACAGTTTTTACTTGGTCACCGTCATCATCTGGATTATTTTTATTATAAAGCTTCCAGAATTCTTTGTCGGTATTTGGAATTGAAAAGTTGTCTAAACTTTTCTCAATATAATGACCAATATCAGATTGATTAATTGCATTTTCAATTTGGTTTGCATTTAAATTTTCAGTACTCATTAGTTCACAAAAGGTAATTTAAATTTTTTTAAGAGTCTATCGTATTAGATGAGATAAAATAGTAAGTAACCCATTTTGACCTTACTATCTGAAGTTGTATCATAAGATTTTTTGAATTTTCTAACTTTTTACTGAATGATTATTAATCATAGTAAATTTTACTTTTAAAGTGATATAATTATATAATCACTTATAAATAATTATTATGTTTGAAAAATTAGAAGAACTCGCCAAAAATAATAAAAAGATTTCCGATTTTCATATTAGAAGTGGTTGGCCTTTAGCTTACCGTCAAACTGGTGAAATTCATAAAATTCAAGAGGTTGTAGTTAAAGCTCAGGATCTTCAAGATTTATTATCAACAAACTGTAATGAAATTGAAATGAATAGATTTAAGGATACTCATGAATTAGATTCCTCAGTAACTTTGAGTGGACTAAGATTTAGAGCAAACTTTTACAAAACTATTCATGGACCTGCTGCAGTATTAAGAAGAGTTGAGAGTGTAATTCCGACAATGGATCAATTTGATCTACCACCTGTTCTTTATGATATTATTGATATGCATAAAGGTTTGGTCCTGGTGACAGGTCCAACAGGTTCGGGTAAGTCAACAACCCTTGCAGCCATAGTGAATGAAATTAACAAGACAAGAACATCAAATATTATAACAGTTGAAGACCCAGTTGAGTTTATTCATAAAGATATAAAGAGTATTGTCTCTCATAGAGAGGTAGGAAAACAAACTCAATCTTTTGCAAGCGCCTTAAAAGCCGCATTGAGAGAAGATCCAGATGTTATATTAGTAGGAGAGATGAGAGATCTTGAAACAGTTTCACTTGCTTTAACTGCAGCTGAGACAGGTCACCTTGTTTTTGGAACTTTGCATACAAGTGGTGCTCCAAGTACCATAAACAGAATCATAGACGTATTTCCGCCAGAACAACAAGCGCAGATAAGAGCTCAAATTTCTACATCTTTAAAAATGGTCGTAACCCAAAGACTTCTTAAAACAAAAGACGGGCAAGGTCGTTGTGGTGCCTTTGAGGTAATGAAATGTACTGCACCAATTCAAAACTTAATTAGAGAATCTAAGATCCACCAAATACCAAGCATCATGCAGACCGCCGTTAAGGAAGGAATGATTACAATGACCAAATCATTGGAAGAACTTGTTAAAGCAGGTAAAATTGATGCATCAGCTGGTAGAGAACAATAAAGGTTTTACAACTTTAGAAGTTATAGTTGTGCTATGTATCGTAGGCATACTATCGGCATTTGCTTTCCCTCAAATAATGGACTGGAATAAATCTAGGGCAGTGAAAACAGATGTTATTAGAGTGGTAAACATATTTGATAACATTAATTCACAAGTTCAAAGGGGCTTATACGCTTTTGCTCAAGTTTATATGAATTTTGAGATTGATCAGGATACTGGCATTACTACTCTAACTGTTACATCAAGGGGAATGACGGCCGATACATTAGGTAATAAAATTACTCAAGACATGACCTTTCGAAGTGAAACTGACAGATGTTCATTAGATAGAGAAGATTGGGACCATGATGGCGCAGATACTGATAGAGCTGAAGTTAGTCAAGAAATATTAAATAATATTGAAACAAATTTTAATGGTGAGGAAGCAGTTTGTTTTTCTAAAGATGGAAGATGGTATAGTACTTCAAATTTTTTTCAGGGATCCAATTCATTTGAAATGTCCGGGCGGGGCGGAGTTTGTGATGATCAAGATGAAATAAAAGGTCCTCAGTGCGATTATCGTATTGTGTGGTCAAGATTTGGAAATATAAAACTTGAAAAATGGAATGAAAGAAAAGGGGCGTCTGGAGAGTGGGTTAGTCAATAAAATGATTAAAAAAAAAGAAAAAGGAATGTCGATACTAGAGGCAATTGTGGCAAGTGTAATTGTTGGAATTGGTTTTATTGGAATTTTTCAAATGGTTGGATATGCGGTTAATTCCATTGATGTTTCAAGCGAGAGGTCAAAAGCTGGACATCTAGCTGGAATGATTGCAGAGGGAGTGCTTGGCTATAAAGATACTATCGTAGGTGTAAGTGAAGATGATGAAAAAGCATTGGTATATGAACAGGGCAAAGCATATATGCCAACAGAGTTAGACAGAAAAGCATGCGCAAAATTTGTACAATTTTATGCTAATCTAGATTTTGAGGAATCTGAAGATACTGAAAGCACTGATGCATGTGGGTCAGATACAAAACTTAACAATATAAAAACTTCTATTGTAACAGATAAGTGTTCAGAGGATGACAAAGATCCTCTTTATAAAAAAGATGAAGCATCGATATGGGGTGGTAAAAGTGCTGCTTCGAACCAATTACTTAAATGGGGTGCAATTTTAAATCAAGATCAACTAATAAAATGTAAAACAGAAAAAGATACAAAGTCGATTAAAATGTTTGAGATGTGTCGTTGGTCTGCAAACAAGTGTGCTTATACTAATAATAATATATTCGATGATAGAATGTATGTTGGTAGGATCCAATTTAACTTAAACGATGGAAAGAAAAGACGATTTTTATATTTTCAAGCAGACTATGAACCTAAATTTCAAACTCGGGGAGCTGAGGAATGATAAAAACACATCAAAACTCCGGTGTAACCTTAATAGAGATGCTTATTGGTATTGTTGTATCTTCAATACTGATTGCCGCAATGTACACTACTTATTCTGTCATAAACAATACTTACTCTAGAGTGACGGACGTTGCTGGAATAAGTAAGTCAGGAAGAGATATTGTCTCTATGATAATGAGAGATGTAAGGATGGCAGGTTTTAAATATTATTATGGTTACAATGCAGAGAATGAGGCAAGACCTTTAAATATTAAAATCCCTAAAACTGACTATTTAGAGTTTGTTGCAGGTGACACTGCGGCTACAGAGAGAGATAGTCACGCACCTGTAGTTATTTATAGAAATACAATTGGTGATGCAACCGCAGTAAGTACTGAAGAGCCTATAGCACCAGGATACGAGATACTTGATACCGCTGAAAAAATAAATAATGTTTGCTGTGATCAAATCCATATTGTTTTCGGAGATTTTGATGCAAATGCTGACATTGGTGCTGGAGAACAATATTATAAAAAATATAAAATATCTTATTTTGCTCGAGCTCTGAGAAAAGATGGAGATGAATTTTATGGTGTTTTTAGATCTAAGAAATACTGGCGTCAACCTTTAGATGAAGATACGGGAAGTTGGGTTGTCGATAATTGCCCAGGTAGTGATTGTTACTCTGGAGAACTTGTCAGAGAATATCTCACAGATATGTCATTTGTTGCTATGGATAAATTTGGTCGAGCTGTAGAGGCAAATCCAAAAGATCCAGACAAAATTTACGATATTCGATCAGTTGATATGACTTTAACATTTAGATCAGCTACTAAAGCTGGATTTTTTAAAAATCTAAAACAAGGAACATCAAGACAGATTTTATCACTTGGAAGAGAAGCAGAACAATTTACAGGTGAAGATGCCGCTTATAAGAGAGACTCAATATTTCTAACTGTACATACAAGAAATCTTGGAGGAATAGGTATGGCAAATTAATGATTAAAAATAACAAAGAAAAAGGATTTGCATTAGTTTTGTCCATTATACTTTTAATAGTAATGTCTTTGATGGGTGGTTCCTTGATTGTTATTTCTTCTGGAGATCATCAAAGTAATAATAATAGTGACCATTACCAACAAACTTTTTATGTAGCTGAGGCAGGACTTCTGGAAGGGGAGAAATGGATTTTAGATAAATATCTTGGACCATGGATGAATAAAATGCCTGATGATGACGATGTATTAGGAAACCCACCTGTAGATCCAGGTCCATTATCTGTATACAATTTGAAAGTTGATATATGGCAAGATACAAAGACTGAGTATGCGAGCAAGACTGAAGACACTTATTTTAGACATACATTTATAAGAGGACCTGCAACAAATGACACAACTATTCCAAGAGATAGTTCACGATGTTTAATGAGTTTCAAAAACCTTGAAACAGATGATGATGATAATGTAAAAATTATTGGAACTGGACAACTTCCAGTACAAAAAAGTTTTTTGGAAATCGTTGGGCCATTATTATGTGCAGGAGGATATAATGGGTGTATAGCTGCTGATAGCACTAACTTTAATACTGATGATGAGGTAATAAATGAGACTGGACAAGAGGTGACCAATGATGAGGGTGAGACAGTAATGGATTTCAGTTCTAAAGAAAAATTTATTAAGGCAGAATTCAATTTCTTAAAAAGATTTGCTTATGAATACTTTATAATTAACATTGGTGCAGCTGCGTACAGAAATGATGGATCTAGTATCGCTACAGATGTAAGCAATGTTGACTCGCAAGGAACAGCGTATAAAATATATGCCTGTGGGATTCTTTACGGCGCAGGTCGGGGAGATGACTTACATAACGGTGAAATTGAAATTTTGATACCTTTGGAAAACATTGTGGTAATGCCAACTTGATATTATGAAAAAAAATATATTTATAATTACTTTAATTTTTTCAGCTTTTTTAAACTTTAGCTTGGTTAGTTCTGAAGAGTGTGATCTTGAATTTGAAATAGGTGAGAGTTTCTCTAATGTTACAAATATGTTGGGTGAGCCTGATATTGATAAGAATATTGAGATACTTGATCTAAATCTAAATGACGAAAAAGTGAATTATTGGTTTGCTACAACAAATTTTAAAAACTGGTGTCCAGATCATCATCCGCAAGATACTGAGATTAGAATACACTCTTTAGGTGGTGAAACGGTCATCGGCTATGAACTGATATCTTATAATAATATCTCTAAAATAAATGATAAAAAATCTTTTCTCTTTTACTATATCCAAGATAATTATGGAGAAGAAGCAGAAGAAGTTTTTGATCCAAAATGGTTAGGACACATAAGTTGGGAGAAAAATAACAAAAAATTTTATTACAGCAAAACTTTAAGGCTTAATACTATAATTGAAGAAGAGTTAATAATTACAAATAATGAATATAGGCAATTTTGGTAATACTTAAATGAAGACAATAAATAAATTATTTTTATACCTGCTAATTACCGTCATGGTGTTTTGTCAGAATGTTTTTTCAAAATCACTACCTCCAGGCTCAGGTTCAGGTGATGTTAAAGCAAACGTACTAATTCTTCTTGATACATCAGCTAGTATGAATGGTAATCCTTTTGGTGGAGCAGCAATATATAATCCAAACGATTTAATTTTACTCGATGACGGTGATGTAATGGTAGGCCAACAAAACGGTGCAATTGTAAAATTTGATTATGACACAGAGGATTTTGACTCCTCATTTGTTGATCCAGACGGAGATGGCAAGGGAGATAGATTGTTCCAAGGATCAAATAGTATGCCGTCGTGCGAACTTGAGACTGGCAGACAAGACAGCAGAATTAGAACAGTTGGTGAAATGGATAAGTCCTCAGATGTCAATGGAGTATCGCCTTCAGGTAAAGAAGTTATTTATTCAATTTCATTTGACTACCAATCTGTTGTTGCAATAGACGCCGAAGGAGATTGTGTAGAAGTTATCGATAGCTCAGAGTTCGGCAAAACTACCGATGGAAGATTTGATAGATTATATCCTTCCGGTTTAGACATAAGGACTATTGGTAGTAATGATCATTTAATTGTCACTGGTTTTCAAAATGTATGTGTTGATATGAGAAGAGTAGGAAAAAAGAAAAAAAAAAAATGGGTTTGCCGTAGATATACTCAATCAGAATTTGTTTTTACAAAAAATCTTTCGACTGGTAACCAAAAACTTTGTGATATAAGTAGTATTAATTCAACATTCAGAGATCATTTAAAAAAAACAAATTCAATTTCTATGGACGGTGGAAACAATCTTTATTACGTCGTTAATGGAGAAATTTATAAAATTGGTATTTCATCAGACGGTACAAACTATTGTCCAGATACAGGGGCGCCTACACGTTTTGCAAGAGGTGGGAGTGGTAATGTTTACAACTTAATAACAAAAATGAGTATCGATCCACAAGATGCAAGCATTATTTATGCCACGAGTGACACCAGTCATACTCTACAAAAATTATCAATTAATGCCTCTAACATAACCACTTCACTTACTGTTGGATCTTTTGGGACGGGTGAGTCTAGTACAGATAGCACGTTTCTTGCTCAACCTATTGGTCTTCATGTTTCAAATGACAGAGTTTGGGTTGGAAATGCAAAAAATTCAATTCAAGAGTTTGATATCAGTGCAGGGGGTATTACGTGGCAAAACGAATTAGGTACCAAAGTAATTAGTAGGGCAGAAGGAGCTAAAAGAGCGATTAAAGCAGTCGTTAATGACAGCTCTTTAACAAGTGGGGCATATTTTGGTTACGGATACTGGAATGCTGGAACTGTACCGAATAAAAAAGGTGCTAAAGGTAAATGGGTAAAGAATTCTGAATACTCATGTCACAATATGTGTCCTAAAGCAAAATGGTATCATAGATGTAATGATTATTGTGATTATTATCAGGGATGGTCTGACCCAACACAACATCCTAATGGCAAGTCAGTTCAGTGTGATGACAATTCTTGTATACCAGTAGCAATTGGACCAAATACATCTGGTCGAATAATTCAAGCTGTAGATAATATGAAAACAAGATTTGGTACAGATGGAAATGCATTTTCACAACTTGCGTATGAGTACATGACAGATCCTAACCTCGGCATAACAAAAGATGGTCCAGAATGTCAACTTAATTACGTAATTGTAATAGGTGATGGTATGTGGCAACACCATGATAGAGCGATAGCACAAATTAAAGCTTTAAGAACTGAAACTGCAGCAATGGGAGTCAATAAAGATGAATTTGGTGTAGCCCACGGCGTTAAAACAATTTTTATTGCTTACGGAGGGGGAATAAAAGATAGAGGAGATGAACAATTCCAAGAGGCAGCAAAAGCTGGCAGTTGTGATGATCCTAATTTTGGTACAGCTGAACAAGACCCAGAATGCAGACAAAGAATTATTGCTGAGAATCCAAAAGAATTAGTAACAAAACTTAAAAGTGAGATAGAAAGAATTATTGCAAGCAGACTTTCATTTTCAGCTCCATCTATAACTGCTACGGTGCAAGAGGGTGGAGATTTATTTCAAGGACAATTTTCATTATCTCAGGGGCAACAGTGGATTGGACATTTAATGAGAAAAGAGGTTACTCCTGATGGTTTTGTAATTCATAAAAAAGGTCATCCAGGAAATTGGGATGCAGCTGAACTACTTGCACAAAGGGAACCATCAACTAGAAAAATTTGGACTGCTTTAAAAGGAGTAGATTATATAGATAGTGATTATAATAACTGGGTAGATACTAATGCTGATCAAATTAATGGACTATTTCAAATTTTAGGAAATGTAGTCACTGATTACCATAAACCAGGTTCGACTTGCGGAGGTACTGCTGGAAATTCAGATGATATCTCAGGCTTAATAAATTTTGTAAGAGGTACAGATTATTTTGTTTACAAAACAGGTGCCAACAGATGTGATGGAAAAAATGCTAAAAGAGATTCTATTCTTGGAGATATTTATCACTCTCAGATCGTAGAAGTCGGACCTCCTGGTGCAAACACTAATTATACATCAACAAACCAAGAAGCATACTTCAGACAAAAAAATGGTTACAATAATTTTGCCAATAGCTTAAGTCAAAGGCCAAGGACACTTTATGTTGGTGCCAACGATGGAATGTTGCACGCATTTGATGCGAAAACTGGAGAGGAGCGTTGGGCTTTTGTGCCACCGTTTATTGCTGGAAAGTTACCAGAGATGATCAATGATAATTTAGACCAAGGTTCTGGTGATAATGCCAAAGGGGGTACAAACGCGATATTTGCTGTTGATGGTTCACCTGTTGTACACGATATGTTTATTACTGGTCTGAAACCCGATGGGAAAACTTTTGAAACAGCGGGAAATAAATCTTGGCACACCATATTAATGATACCTTACGGCAGAGGTGGCGCTGGATATTCAATTTTAGATGTTACAGACCCACTAAAACCACTTCACGTATTTTCAGTTTACAATGACTTTGTTAGAAGCAAAGTAATGATAGCTCTCCATGACGGAACGATAATTAATAGTGCATCTAATCCACAACCGGCACTAAATTATACAGGTGGGAGATTGACTATTAATGATTCAGAGGAATATAAAAATGCAAAATACAATATAGAAACAGCCAGAGCCGACGATGTAGCTAATCGTGGCGCTGACGATTATACAGAAAGAGATAAAATTAAAGATTGTGTAAGTGAAACCGATTTCTACTCTACCGGAACAGCTGCCTGTTATAAAGGAAGAGTGTGGAGGTTCCCTTATATTATGCCTGATGAATTTGTTGACGATCCAGCATCTTTGCCTGTTGAAAGGGTTGTAAATGGAGTTTCCAAACCAATAAGTGTGGTCAAGATTGAGCAAGAGGCATCAATAGCTACAATTACATTTGGAGAGGATTTGGTAATTAATCTTGGTGAGGGGGATGAAAAAGCTGATGATGAGTCAGACTTCTTTTCTATAAAGATTCCAAATATAGGTACAGAGGATCCGGTATACGATTATAGTAAGATGGGCGAGACTTGGGCAACCCCAAGAATATTTAGACTTCCAGTAGAAAGAGAGCAACCAATTGATGATGACAGATATGTTGCTGTTATGCCTGCTGGATTTGGAAAAGTTGGTGGTGTTGGATCTGCTGTCTATGTGATTGATTTAGAGACAATGAATGAACAAAGCGGAGGCCAATATCCAGGTAAAATAGCGAGTGGAGGAAATGGACTAATCAATTTAGTTGATATCGACAATACGTTTGAAAGTGCTTATGGTGGCACCTTAGATGATCTTCCAAATTCAGTGTTGGGTGATCCAGTAGTGATTACTCCTGATACTTTTAGAGGAGCAAAATGGCGGGGTGCATTAGTTTATGTGAATGATTATGAGGGAAAAATTTCCAAAATCAACTTAACTAATGATCTGACATCCAATGATCCTAGTGCTACCGCAATAGATTTATTTGATCACACAACTCTATTTTCACTAAATACCAATCAAGAAAATGGTAGAGTAAGTTTCTTTGGAATGGATGCTGCATTTGGAAAAGATACTAAAAACTTATATCTATTTGGAGCCACGGGAGACTTTAACGACATATCTAGAAAGTCTAGAGGAATGGATAACATCTTGTATGGAATTAGAGATTTTGATTTTCCAAATTTTAGAATGGTTAATACTGGAGCCTCAGGCTCTTTAGCAGAGGCAATGAACGCAAGAAAAATTGATGCAGATGATGGATACACTCTAAGCCCTAATTGTGTAAATACAGCTGACGAAACATCAGATCAAGGTGATTGTCCTGCAATCGCTAAAGATGCTTGGGTGTTTAAATTAGATAAGCCTTTTGATAAAAGACAAGATGAATCATTATTCACAAGTGATGGATCTCGTCAGTCAACTCAAAATTTATATCACAAAGCCACTGCGTCACCAACTGTGTTCAAGGGTACAGTGTACTACCCAGTTTACCAACCACCAGAGGGTGCAAAGTGTAGTGTTGGAAATGCTTACGTATGTGCTGCTGATGATGAATGTGGAATTAATACATCTGAAGATATAGGTCAGGCAAGTAAACAAATGAGTGCGGAAGCTGGTTTTGATGAAAAGACTGGCTGTTATTACTTGCAACCAGGTGTTCTTTCAAAATTGGTTGTGTTTGCAGACAAACTATTTGCCAATATAACAACAGACAGTGATGACCAAGCAGACACACTTATATCCTTACTTTCTAACGACGGTGCGATCTCTGTGTTCAGAGGAAATTGGCGAGAGAACTATTAAAACAATAAATATATTTTAAATTGATCAAAGAAAGAAATGTAAATCATACATCCTGTTATTATGTATGGACCAAATGGAATTTGAGAAGACATCGTCTTAGATTTTTTTATTAAAGAGGGCGTCACCACAAGAAGAGCTATTACGGATGACAAAAAAATTATAAAGGGAATACAGATCCATCCAAACCAAAAACCAATTGCAGAGAGTAATTTTGCATCACCTAGCCCCATACCTTCCTTGTTTTTAAATTTTTTATAAAAAAGAATTATTAACCAGATTACTAAGTAACCCATAACCCCACCTATTATAGAATTTAAATAATTGGGAAAAAGACTTGTATTTAAGTTTGGATCAAACGATTTAACAAATCCAATTATCATTAATGGAAAAGTAAGCGTGTTAGGAATGATAAAGTGTTTTAGGTCAATAAAGAATATGATAATAAAAAAAATACTTAGCACAGCTAATAATAATGTCGTGATAGTAAGTCCGTAGATGGAATAGATTAATACAAAACTTGTGACACTCAACAATTCAACAATAAGATATTTTTTATCAATTTTGGATTTACACTTCCTGCAATTTCCACCAAGTATTAAAAAAGATAATATTGGAATATTGTCAAACCAGCTAATTTTCTCATTACATTTTGGACAATAAGACCTTTTAATAGAGATACTTTCCTCAATGGGAAGCCTATGTATACAAACGTTTGCAAAACTCCCCCATATACTTCCAAGGACAAATGCTATAATATAGAACACAATTTAGAGTTTAATTTGAGAGGAAAGTTCTATGAGCCCGTTAATGCAGTATTGTACAAACATCATTGCATCTGTTAGGTGCAGATAGAAATTTGGCGTATGAATAATGATTTCCATCAATTTCAAAACTATCAAAAAAATAACGAATATCAATTTATAAATGACATGTTTTTTGGTGTAAAAAAAAAGGAAACGATCAAAATAGATGACACTAGCAGTAAAGATTTAGAGCTAGTAACAAAAATGAATCAAGAGTTTGCAATGTCTCTTGATTTAAAAGAAACACTAAATAATTCATTAGAATTAATTATAAAAAGAATTAATGCACAAGCGGCAAATATTTTTTTAATAGATAAAAAAAATCAATCGTTCCAATGTATTGCTTCAAAACATCAAGCATATCTTGAGGATTTTGAAATACCAATTACCCAAGGAGTTATGGGAAAAGCTGCAGTCATGAAAAAATGTATTAGAGTTGGTGATGTTAGAAAAGATATTAGAGAAATTGCAGAATTTTATTTTGATTTAGATAACAAAACAAATTTTACAACTTATTCAGTTCTATGCTCCCCTTTAATTGTATCAGATGAATGTATTGGAGTTATTCATTGCCTAAACAAAAAAACTAATAATAAACTTTTTGAAGAGAATGATAGAAAACTTTTAGAAACTTTGTCTGGTCCAGCTGCATTAGCAATTAACAATGCTAAGATGGCAAAAGATTTAGTTGATAAGAATAGAATGCAAAAAGAAATTGAAATTGTTGGTGAGATACAAAAAACTTTGTTGTCTCAAAATAAAAAAGAAAACTTTCCTATAGCAGGAATAAATATCCCAGCAAAAGTCGTATCAGGAGATTTTTATAATTTTTCTGATCTAGGTGATGGTAAATTTGGTTTTGGTGTTGCAGATGTATCCGGTAAAGGAATTAAATCTTCTCTTTTAATGTCAAAGGCTTCGAGTCTTTATAGATGTTTAAGTAAAACAATTTTTTCTGCTGCCGATTTATTAAACTTACTTAATTCTGAAATTTGTGAAACAGCTGCACGTGGAATGTTTGTAACAATGCTTATCGGTATTTATGACAGTAATAAAAAAGAATTACTACTTGCTAACGCAGGACATGAACCACCACTAATTCATTCTAAAGATGGAAAATTTACAAACTATACTGAAGCGGGTCCACCTTTAGGAATTATGTCGAAGATTAAATACAAAGAAACAAAAATAAAATTTTCTGAGAGTTCGATGTATGTATTCACTGATGGTATAACAGAAATGAAAGATCCTGAAGGTAACATGTTAGAGTCCGATGGTTTCAAAAATTATATTACAAAGTATCATCAAACTCCTAATCACGAAAGATTAAATAAAATTGTTGAGGATATAATTAAGTCTGGCCGTATTCAAAAAGATGATTTGACTATTGTTGTTGTAGACGGAGTATAATTCTTTTTTATGTTTGCAATAAGTAAGATAATGATCTTATTCGCAATAATTATTTCTGCTCTTTTGTTTTGGGCGACGTCAAATGTTTGTAGATATAATTTTACAATTGAAAAAAAAACAAATCAGCTTAATATTATCTCTGAAGATATATTTCCAACACTTCCACAAGCAAAAGTCTATTACTTTAGAGAATTAAATTGTAGTAATGTTGATACCAGTTGGAATTTTAATAGAATTATAAATAACCTCAACGCAATTACAGTTCTAATTTATCAGGAATTAACTACTGACATAAGAGGAGAGCCTAATTAAAATAAAAAAATGTGTTTTAAAAAATTTTTTTAAATAAATCATGAGAGAAATTTAATTATTATCTAATTTTCGCTCAAAAAGAGAAAAAAATTATTTTTTTTTAAAAAAAAAGCTCAATTTTTAATTGAATAGATAATTTTTTAATAAATTGAATATTAAATTTACAATTTTTGAGTGTAATATTAATAAAACATTTAACTCTAACACATAAAGTTAAAACTCTAACACAAAAAAGTTTAAATTTAGCACAATTTTGATTTTTGTTGATTTTATTGACTTTTTTTATATAAAATTAAAATTAAATATTCTAACACAAAATAGAAATACTCTAACACAATTTAATATTTATGATTTGTGTTAGAGTTTATTAAAATCTAGATTAAAAATATAATATTTATAAAATATTTTAATTTGTAAAAAATGGCTAATTTATTGTCTTTTTTACTATTTAACTCATTTTGGACATATATTTTATAATTTTGTGTTAGACTAAAGTATTATTTTGTGTTAGAGATTCGTTAAATTGTGTTAGAGAAAAAATTTTAAATTGTGTATGAACGATCAAGACGACGAAAAAAAAATTATTGAAGAGGAGAGGTCTCAGTCAGAAAGTGAGAATCAATCTAAAGTTGATGAAAATAATCAACCTGAAGGTGTAGATAATCAAAAAAATGATCCTATCCCTGGCTCAAATCAAAATAATAACGAAAATAATGATCAAACACAAAATTTAGATACAACTAGTGAAAAAAAAGAGGAAAATGAAATTTTAGATAATCAAAATGATGAAAGAAGTTTAGAATCAAGTCAAAACAACGATCAAGAAACCACCCAAGAACAAACATCCGAGACTTCAAATGAAAAAAAAGATGAGGATAATGGATCCTCACATGAGGTAATCCACAAGAAAGACGGGAGGTTACATATTTATATCCGACAAGACAAATACAAAGGTGAATTAAAATCAAAAAATTGGGTTGGAAGACTTTATCATGATGGAAAACAAAAAATTTCATCATCAGGAACTCCTAATTTGGAGGAAGCAATACCAATTTTAGAAAAATGGTTTGACGACGTTGTTGCAGGAAAAGAAAAAGAAAAAGAAATTCAGGAGCAACCTGTTAAAACTGAAGAAACATCTGTTCAACCGGAAACTTCAACTCAAATTATTAATAAAGAACAAACGAGTCAAACAACTACGTTAACCGAACCTAAAATTGACGCTCCTATTTTAAATCAATCAACAGAGGACGAACAAGAAAATAAAAAATCAAAATTTGCTTTTTTAGATAATATAAAAAATATTAAATTTAAAAAGCCAAGCTTCTTAGAAAAAAGTTCGGTTTCAAAACCATCACTCAAAACTAATGAACTTTCGAAAAAAGTTACTAGTTTTTTTAAATCTAAAATTGGAAAGTCAGCAGTTAAAGGGGAGGAAATTGTTGGAGTTGAAATTACAAACAAAGAAATAAGATTAGCTCAAGTATCAACTAATAAATCAAATCAATGGGTATTAGATAAATTTTATGCACATCCAGTTGATTTACCAGATGATGCGAATGTTTTAGATAATGGAGAAAAATTAGGAGCTGAACTTACAATTGCATTACAAAAATCTAAAATCACTACTTTAAACGCTGCAATTGCTATACCGGTCACAAGTGCGATTATAAGAGTTGTAACAGCACCGTTGATGAAAGAAGAGGAATTGCAAAAAGCAATTGAAACTAATTCACTTTGGGAAAATTTAGTTCAGTTAACTGATAATTTAGACGATTATTCAATTTTCCATCAAGTTATTAATAGAAACGAAAAAGCTAACACAATGGATATTTTGTTTGTTGCTTCAAAATTAGCTGACATAAACAATTATACTTCAATAATTAAACAAAGTAATCTTAATCCTGTAATTATTGACGTAAAGTGCTTTGCATTAAAATCTGCTGTCGACCAAATAAATCAAATTTCAAACAAAGTTGATGATGTTAATCTTACTGCTGTTTTAGAATTTGGATTGGATGAAAACTATTTGATGATTTTGTATGATAATAACCCAATAATTACTGACATTTTTTTAAGGGGCCAAGATAGAAAAATATTATTAGAGTCACAAGATGTTGAGGAAAAAGAGGCACTCGTAAGAAGATTTTTAACTCAAGTAAAACAAGCTGTTCAAGATTTTGAGACCAAATATGAGAAAAGAATAAGAAACATAAAAGTCGTATCAGATTTAAAGAATGTCGAAGATTTCTTATCAAGTTTTAGAAAGGGTCTATTAAATGTTGGTTTTAATTTATTTGATCCAGTTGATGGATTATTAATTCCTCAACAAAACAAAGAAAAAGTAGATTTAATTAACAGATCGTATTTATCGTCAGTTATTGGTTTAGCGTTTAGAAAATTAGATGTTTTTGGTTACTATAAATTTGTAACTGCTGTCAAAAATATAAACTTATTACCTAATAGAAAGGGAATGATAAAAGAGAAAAAAATGAAAGCTTTTTCAAGTTTTGCTTTCAAAGGTATCGCTGCCTCAATAGCTGGAATATACTTAATTCTTTTTGGTTTGTCGTTTTGGAATATTCAATCTTACAATAAAAAATTAGTCAATTATGATAAAGTTCTAAAAACTCATAAAGCCAAAACATTAGAACGAAAGAAAATTAAAAAAGAGTTAGGCTTAATTACAAACACATTAAAATTAAGCACAAGTTTAAAATCTAATAAAAAGAATAGTTACAGGGTATTAGCACAGGTTGCTATGAGTGTTCCCAAAAGGATCAAATTTGCATCAGTGGAATATAATGGTAAAAATAAAGTGGTCATAAAAGGTCAAGCAGCCACCGATCAAGATATTTTGAAATTAATAAACAATCTTGGAGCACAGGAGCTTGTTGTTCAAGCCTCATTAGGAAAAATGAATTTTAAGGGTAAAGCAGGGGATTCTGCAGATATAAAAAAGAATTTTACAGTTTTAGTGGATGTTAAAGGTTAATTAATGGACTTAAAAAATATAAATTTAGATCTGAAAAATATAACTTTAGAAAGTATTAAAGCTAAAATTCAATCTATAGATAAAAAGATTTTAATTAAATTTGGAATTGGTTTTGCATCGATAGTAATATTTTTAATAATTTATTATGCTGTATTAAGTCCGATTGTAGATAAGAAAAAAGCTCAGCTTGATAACATGCAAAAAAAACAAGCTGAAATTTTAAAAATGAATAAGGAGATAAAGTCTAGTAAAGCTAAAATTAAAAAACTTACTCCAAGATATGAGCAATATTCTACATTATTTCACAGTAAAGCCGAAGTAGAAGGTCTTTACGAAACTCTTAGTGAGTTTGCAGGCATCAACAATTTGGTTATTTCAAAAATTGAAAAGGGTAAACCAAAGGCAATAACGAAGGCATCAGCTATTGCATCCACTCAAAAGAAGAAAAAGAAGAAAAAGAGAAAAAAGAAGAAAGTTGATACCAGTGTTAAAAAAAATATTGCATACTATAAAATACCCGTAAAATTCCAAATAAAGGGCAATTTTCTTGGATATATTAAGTTTAAGAGACAAGTAGCCATGTCTCAAAAAATGTTAAATTTTGACAAAGAAACGATTAAAGTGATAAAAGGAAATACAACCAGTACGGTAGCCGTAACTGGTGTATTAACAATAGTGGGTTTACCAGATGAATTTTTTTAGACTGATAACGCTAGTTTTAATAATTTTTACTTTTCCACAGAAAGTAATGTCAGACAGTCATGATCAAAACATTGTGGACAAAGCAAAAGAGATAAACCAGCAAGTAAAAGCTAAGCAATCAGCACAACAAGACAACATAAAAAATGAGACAGGACAAGTTGTTATAGAAGAGGAGCCGTTACCATTAAATGATCCTTTCGCTGGGGATGCATCTACAGTAAGTGAAGTGGTCACAGCAACAACACCAACATCAAGTGCTGTCAAATTAAGATCTTATAAACTAGTTGGATCATTCTCTGCTAAAGATAACAGTTTCATTACTTTAGTTGATGACAATGGTGAATTTATGACGGTGGAATTATTTGAAGAAGTCTTAAGTGGTGTCAAACTTGTTGATGTTAGTATAAAAAGAGCAGTTTTTGAAAAAGCTGATGATAACCAATACATAATTATGAATTTTAAAAACCAAATAAAAGAGGCAAATGAATTTTAAAAATTTTAAATTTTTTATTTTATTTAGTTTTACCTCAATTTTATTTTTAAGTGGTTGTGCTACTGACGGCAAACTTGGAACAAAAAAATTCAAGCATAACACGCCTCTTATTAAAGAAGATATTAAAAGCAAAGGTAAAATAGAAGTTGAAAAAACTGTTAAAATGGGACCTCAACCAGCAGAGGGAGATGTAATTAAACTTGGCAAAAGAAAACAGATCTCTTCTCAAAAAGCAAGGAACTATTTATTAATCGGTGAAGAATATAAGTTATTAAAGCAAAACGTTTCATTTAAATTTCAAAATTTAGATTATAGAACTGCCATAGAATTGATGGCAAAAGCTGGTGAGATAAATATTCTCATTGGTGATGAAGTCGCTGGCTCAGTTACAGCACAATTGATTGATATTCCATGGGACAAAGCTTTTAATGCACTTTTAGATCTAAAAAATTATGCAGCTGATTTTGATGTTCAAAGTAATCTAATAAGAGTTCACTCTCCTTCCAATCTTACTCAACAAGAGTCGACAAAATCGGCTAGAGCTTCAGCTGTTAGAAAAAAAGTTGAATTAGAGGATTCTGTTGAGCCACTAATTTCAGAAATATTTAGACTTTATTACATAAGCCCTGCTGAAGCTAAGGCTACTTTAGATGAGTTGTTCAAAGCAGTTGATGGTGGAATTTCTTTAGTTCAAATCACTGAAGAAAAAACTACAAGATCAATTATTGCTAGAGGAAAAGAGAAAGATTTAGATGTAGTTGATAAAATTATAAAGGAGATTGATGTTAGAACTAGACAAGTTTTAATTGAAGCTTTTATTGTTGAGGCCAACTCAGACTTTGAAAGAGCTTTAGGTACTGCTTTAGGTGGATACCATAGAAGAATGGATGCTAATGACAAAGGTAGAGTAATTGGAGGTGTAGCAGCTGGATCTTCTGGAAATGCGGCTATTACTTCAGCAACCTCTACATTAGGTGCAACGACTGACTCTATTACAAACTTCCCAGCAGCGGGTAAAACAAGTGGTATTGGAATATTAAAAGCAACGGGATCTGCAGTTTTGAAAATGGAAATTACTGCGCTAGAGTCACAAGGAATGGGAAAAACCATCTCAAATCCGAAAATATTTACTTTAGATAATCAAGTTGCAACAATTACTCAAGGTGAGGAAATTCCTTATGCCTCAAGTTCAGCGGAAGGTTCAGATACTTCCTTTAAAGAAGCAGCTTTAAAAATGACAGTAACTCCAAGTATAATTGGTGATGGTAATGTACTCTTAGACATACAGGTTAATAACGATACACCTAATAGATCTAACCCGGGAGACCCAGCAATTAACAAAATGGAAATTAGCACAAAATTACTTATAGCAGATGGTGATATTGTAGTTATTGGGGGTATCAAAAAAAATGCTCTAACCGATAGTAAGCAACAAACACCTGGTGCTGGAGATGTACCAATTGTTGGAAATTTATTTAAAGGCAAAGCAAAGACTGATAACATGGATGAACTTTTGGTATTTATTGCACCAAGGATTTTGTAGATGCTTAAAATTAGTAGAGAAAGTGAAATTAACTTAATCAATGTATTAATTGATAACGATATTATTTCTGGAAAAGATTTAATTAACATCAAAAAAGTTAGTACTGAAGGAAATAAGTCTCAAATAGATGCAGTCTTTGAATTAAAGTTAACTGACGAAAATAAGATTTTAGATGTTTTAGTAAAAGAGCAAAGTCTTGAAGTTGTAGATCTTTCTAAAATTCAAATAAGCGATGAGATTAAAAGTGTCCTTCCCTCAAACTATATTAACGTAAATTTTGTGGCTCCATTTAAAGTTGAAGGCAAAACTCTCCATATTGCAATATCAGATAGTTCAAAGCTAGGTCTTATGAGAAATTTAAAGGCAATAACCAAAAAAAATATAGAGCTACATGCTGCAAAAGTGTCTCAAATTTCAGAATTTATAGAGAAACTTCAGTCAGAAAGTGGAGATGTTACAACTGCAACAATTAGACAAGAGAATAGAGAAAAAACTAAAACTTTTGAGTCTGACTTAGGTGAGGCGGGTGAAGTTTTAGAGAAAGCTCCAGAGGAAGATATAGAAGCAATTGAGAACGAGTCAGAGGTTATAAAATTTAGTACAGCAGTCGTAGCAGAAGCTATTAAATCAGGTGTCAGTGATATTCACATAGAACCATACAGATTTTCTTCACGCGTAAGGTATCGTTTAGATGGAATGCTTCAAGAACAAGAACAGTATAAAAAATTTCTTCATGATAATTATGGGGCTGTTGTAACAAGATTTAAAATTATGGGTAAATTAGATATCGCTGAAAGAAGATTGCCTCAAGATGGAGCAATTAATTTTAAGATAGACGGTAAAGTTGTTGATCTGCGTTTATCAATTTTGCCAACTGCTAATAATGAAAGAATAGTAATGCGGGTTTTAAATAAAGACGCTGGAGATATAACTTTAGAACAATTAAATTTTGAGGATGTTGATTTAAAAAATTTAAGAAAAGCTATACACAGCACTCAAGGTTTAATACTCGTGACAGGACCAACAGGATCTGGTAAATCAACGACACTTTATAGTATTCTAAAAGAAGTAAGCAAACCTCATTTAAATATTTTAACAGCTGAAGATCCAGTTGAATATGAATTAGATGGTGTTGGACAAGTTCAAATAAAAGATGACATTGGTTTAAGTTTTGCTGCAGCTTTAAGATCTTTTTTAAGACAAGACCCAGAAATAATACTTGTTGGGGAGATGAGAGATAAAGAAACAGTTGATATCGGATTGAAGGCTGCATTAACTGGTCACTTAGTGTTTAGTACGTTGCACACGAATGATGCTCCAAGCACAATAACTAGATTACAAAACATGGGCACTCCTGATTATTTAATTAGTGCGGCTTGCCAAATGGTTTTAGCACAAAGATTAGCTAGAAGAACATGTAAAGAATGTAGAGTTCCAGACGATGATGTTAATCCAAAAGTTTTACAAGATTTAGGCTTTACGCCAGAGTTAGCTTCAAGAGTTAAAGCTCTTAAAGGAAAAGGTTGCCCTAAGTGTAAAGACACTGGTTATAAAGGTAGACAAGGTCTATACGAAATTTTGGTTGTTTCAAAACCAGTTAAAGAGGCAATATTAAGAAAAGCAACAACACCCGAGTTAAGAGAAATTGCAATTAAAGAGGGCTTTCAAACCATGCAAGATATGGGAAGGCGACTAATTGCTAATGGTGAGCTTAATTTTAGGGAATATGAGCGGGTTTTAACAACCTCATAATTAATATATAGTTAAAGAGTAATGGAAGCATTTACTTATAAAGGCATTGCAGACGGTAAATACGTTGAAGGTGATATTGAGGCTATCAATCAAGAGGAAGCATCTCATAAGCTCAAAGAGCAAAAAATTATTATTACTAATTTAATAAGATCAAAAAAGAAAAAAGGAGAAACTAAAGCTAAAGCAAAAGGCAAAGGCTTTTCTTTTGGTAAACCAAAAGTCAAAGTGGAAGATGTTTTAATTTTCTCAAAGCAATTTGCAACAATGGTTAAAGCAGGCTTACCAATATTGGAGGTTTTAGCTATGTTGAGAGATCAGTTAGAGGGTCCAGCTATTAAAGAGGTAATCGAAGATATAAGAAAAAGCCTAGAGGGAGGGGTAACGCTATCTAAATGTTTTGAAAAATATCCTCAATATTTTGATAACGTTTATTGTAATCTGATAAAAGCTGGAGAAGCCAGTGGTAAGTTGGATGTATTCTTATTGAAAATCGTAGACTCTCTTGAAAAAAAAGAAAAGATTAAAAAGAAAATTAAATCTGCTTTGATGTATCCGGCTATAATGTTTTCTGTAGCAATAACTGTTAGTGCATTTATGTTAATTAAAGTTGTTCCAGTTTTTGCAAAAATGTATGCTGGTATGGGATTAGAATTACCAACACCAACAGCAGTTATCATGTCGATGAGTGATTTTTTAAGAGGAACAGGGGGAATGGTTTTACTAATAAGTTTAATTTCCTTTTTTGTGGGATTTAAATATTTAACAGCTAAAAATGAAATGATTAAGTATAGATGGCACAAACAAATTTTAAAACTACCAGTCTTTGGTGATTTAATATTAAAATCATTACTCGCAAGAATTTCTTTAATAATGGGAAATTTGAGTGCTGCTGGGGTAAACTTATTGGAGAGTATCGAGATTGCTAAATCAGTTAGCAATAACGTAGTTGTCACAGAGGCTTTAGAAAATGTAAAGAAGGGAGTTTTTTCTGGAGACACATTAACAAAACTTTTTTTAAAAGAACCATTATTTCCTCCAACATTTAGTCAATTAATTTCTGTTGGTGAGCAAACTGGGCAATTAGATGAAATGTTTGGCTCTGTTGCTATGTACTACGAAGAAGAATTTGATGGAGCTGTTGATAATATGTCAAGTTTGATTGAACCAATAATGATTGTTTTTATGGGAATTATGATTGGTGGATTAATGATTGCGATGTATTCACCAATCTTTAATGTTGGTGCATTAATAGGTTAAATTTTTTTGGTAAGCACCAAATGGTTTACCCACTCTTTTTGGTCTTTTTTAAAAACAGCCGCATCCATAATTTGTTTTATAAAAAAAGTTCCAAGACCACCTGGTTTAATATCGTCTAATTTTCTATGTTGAATATTTTCTGGTATTACTGCTTTTCCTTTATCAAAAAAACCTATCTCTAAATCACTATCTTTAAGTGAAATTTTAATCTCCATTCTATCCGATGTTTCTGCAATATCTCTATAGGCATGTTTAACGATATTTTGTGCTGCTTCAGCTATTGCTAATACAAGTTCATCTTTTTGATCTTGTGGTAAATTAATTTTTTCAAATACTCCTCTGGAGAAAGTTCTTACCTCTTTTAAACTAGCTGTACTTACAAGAAAATCTTTTGATTCTTCTATATTCATTATTCTAAGTTTAAAATCTGTTCAAGTTTCGCCATCATAATTACTTTTAAAACAGATTTACTTACCTCTTTGACAATGACCTTAGTATTATGCTCCAAAGCTTTTTGATGACTTTCAATTAAAACTGAAATTCCCGAAGAATCCATGTAGGAAACATCTTTCAAGTTTAAATGAACTTCTTTTCCTGACTCTACTATGGGTAAAATTACCTCTTTGGCTTTCTCGGTAACGTCCATGTCTATCTCTCCATTTAAAAAGACAGTGCTGACATTTCCTTCTTCTGTTACTTTATAAGACATAAATATTTAAAGACTGATAACATAAATAGATCCTAAAATGTATAACTTTTACCCATTATGGACAAAAAACATTTATTTTTGTTAGATATTATAATGTTTATAAAGTATTTACATATCATAAATTATTAATAAGAATTAAGTATTAAATAAAAAGAGGAACTAAAATGAAAAATAATAAAGGTTTTACACTAATAGAATTATTGGTTGTTGTTGCAATCATAGGTATTTTAGCTGCAGTAGGTGTTGTTGCATATAATGGATACACAGGTGCTGCTAAAAAGAATGCAGTAAAAACTATTCATGCTAATGTAGTTAAATCGTTAGCTGCAGAAACAAAAAAATGCAGTTTAGACTCTAGTGGAACAATTCTAGGG
>CACENB010000001.1 GCA_902561015.1 uncultured Pelagibacteraceae bacterium | reverse complement strand
TCAGGTGGCGATTTAGGAATAATAAATAGAACTGAGAGTTTTTTATTAGGTGCAGATGTTAATTATAATAAAGGTTCTTTATTTGGACTTGTTTTTAGGCGCGAAGATGATCAATCTAATATAGGCACTAAAGATAGCACTGGATTTTTAGCAAGATCAAATAATTTTTCCCTATATAATACCTGGCAAGGATCTGAAAAAAATTATATCGATTCTTTTTTAGGGTTTGGAAAAACTACTTATGCCACAACACGTATTACTGATACCTCAAACCCTTCCAATGTTGTAAAAGGTAAATTTAAAGCAAATCAAATTTTTGGTTCGGTTAAATATAATTTAAAGAATGTCCGTAAAAATTATAAATTTCACAATTATTCCAAATTTGATCTCGGTTTTGTAAATTTTGATGGATATTCTGAGACAGGTAGCAGTAGTTCAAAGCTAAAATTTGACAAAAGAGAACTTGAAACATCATCAATTTCTTTAGGATCTGCCGTTGAGAAAGAAATTTACCTTACCGACTCATTATTTATTCCTTATTTTAAGATAGATTTTAATAAGGATCTTACAGATGGATCAGATATACAAGCTAACTTTGTTGGAGAAACAACCAAATATAATACTACTATTGAAAAAAAATATAACTCAATGATTATTTTGGAAACTGGATTTGATTGGTTTTTAGATAATGGGTGGAATATTAAATCTGTATTTAGCAGAATTGATAAAGATGGTGTTGGACACGAAAACTTAATAGAGCTAAGAGCTGTTAAATCAAGACAAAACTTATATTAAAATTAAGTTATATTTTTTGGATCAGGCATTCCAACTTTGTTGTATCCCGCATCTACATAGTGAATTTCACCAGTAACACCATTTGCAAGATCGCTTAGAAGATATAATGCTGAGTTTCCAACATCATGAATATCAACATTTCTTTTTAGGAATGAGTGATCTTCATTCCATTTATATAGGAATTTTGCATCTCCAATCGCAGAAGCTGCCAAGGTTTTAATAGGGCCAGCACTTATCGCATTAACTCTCATGCCTTTAACGCCCAAATCTCTAGCTAAGTATTTTACACTAGCCTCAAGTGCTGATTTACACACACCCATTACGTTATAATTTGGAATAGCTTTAGTAGACTCGTAAGTTAAAGTTAATAAACTTCCACCTTGTTTAATTACCTTTGACGCTTCTTTTGCTACTTCAGTAAATGAAAAGCATGAGATTAACATACTTCTTAAAAAGTTTTCTCTAGTCGTATTTAAATATTCACCTGATAACTCTGATTTATCAGAAAAAGCAACTGCATGAACTACAAAATCAATTTCTCCCCATTGAGATTTGATATCCTCAAATAATTTTACTACCTCTTCTTTTTTTTCAACATCACAGCTAAAAGTTGATTTTGAATTTAATTTTTCTGCTAGAGGGACTACTCTTTTCTTAAGAGCATCACCTAAATACGTAAAAGCTAATTCAGCGCCAGCCTCTGAAAGTTTCTGAGAGATACCCCAAGCAATAGATCTTTCATTAGCAACTCCCATGATTAATCCTTTTTTACCTTTCATCAAGCTCATGATTAAACCTTTTCAAAAATAAGTGCAGCATTGGTTCCACCAAAGCCAAAACTGTTTGACATAACTGCATTTAAAGAAACATTTTTCTCTGATTTTTCAACAATTGGAAATTTTTTAGCTTCCTCGTCCATTTCTTTGATATTAGCCGAACCAGCAATAAAATTATTTTTCATCATAATTAGACAATATATCGCCTCGTGTACCGATGCTGCTCCTAAAGGATGACCTGATAAAGATTTTGTTGAGCTAATTTTAGGAATTTGTTCGCCAAAAGTTTCTTTTACAGCGTTTAATTCTGTTATGTCTCCAACAGGAGTAGATGTTCCATGGGTATTAATATAATCAATTTTATTTTTTGCTGTTGCCATTGCCATCTTCATACATCTTACAGCTCCTTCGCCAGATGGAGCTACCATATCATAACCATCTGAAGTTGCTCCATATCCAGTGAGTTCAGCATATATTTTGGCACCTCTTGCTTTAGCATGCTCATATTCTTCAAGCACCAATACTCCACCCCCACCAGCAATAACAAAACCATCTCTTGTTTTATCATAAGCTCTTGAAGCAGTTTCAGGTGTATCATTATATTTTGAGGACAAAGCAGTCATTGCATCAAACATAGCTGTCATGGCCCAATGAATTTCCTCACTTCCACCAGCAAAGACAATATCTTGTTTTCCCATTTGAATTAACTCCATAGAGTTTCCTATACAATGCCCACTAGTTGCACATGCTGAGCTCATTGTATAATTAGTCCCTTTTATTTTAAAAGGTACGGCCAAAGTTGCCGAAGCAGTGCTTGCCATTGTTCTTGGAACAATAAATGGTCCCATAAGTTTAGGAGTTTTAGCTCTAGTTTTATCTGCAGCCAAAATCACATTTTCAATCGATGGGCCACCTGAGCCCATTACTATTCCAGTTTTAAAATTGCTTACCTCTTTCTCCTCAAGCCCAGAGTCCTCGATAGCTTCTTTCATTGCAACATAATTATATGCTGAACCTGATCCCATAAACCTTATTGTTTTTCTATCAATAAAATCCTCAAGTTTTATATTTGGTTTACCGTGAATATGACTTTTAAGATTATGTTCTTTATATTCTGGACTGAAAGATATTCCAGACTTTGAGTTTAAAAGAGAATTGTATACTTCATCTTGGTTATTTCCTAAACACGAAACAACTCCTAAACCTGTAATTACGACTCTTTTCATTATTTAAATAATCCTACTTTTAAATTGTCTGCTGAATAAATTTTTTTATCATCGGCTAAAACCATACCATTAGCAAGACCTACTGTAGTACCTCCAGGAGACATGATTTTTTTCATATCAATTTCATATTTTACTAATTTTATATTTTGCAAAACTTCTCCTGTAAATTTCACTGTACCTACACCCAAAGCCCTTCCTTTTCCTGGATTTCCAATCCAACCTAAAAAAAAACCTACCAGCTGCCACATAGCATCAAGACCAAGACAGCCAGGCATAACAGGATCTTCTTTAAAGTGACAATCAAAAAACCAAAGATTTTTTTTAATATCTAATTCAGCTTTTAAAGAACCTTTTTTAAATGCTCCTTTGTCATCATTAATTTCTGTAATTCTATCAAACATCAGCATTGGTGGAAGTGGTAATTTAGCATTACCTGGGCCAAATAATTTTCCTTCTCCACAATTTATAAGTTCATCATAGGAGTATGAGTTTTTTTTCATAGAATTGAGTATCCTTATTTACTTGATTTTACCATTATATAATATAAATTTAATCTCAGTTTAGAATAATTTTAAATAACAATACGGTTAAATAGTGAAATATATCGATAAATTAAGAAATTCTGGATTACGACCAACTAAACAAAGACTTCAAATATGTGAGGTTTTATTTGATACAGAAAAGACATTTCATTTCACGATTAATGAGCTAGATCAGAAAATTAAGAAACAAAAAAATAACAAAATTTCATTAGCAACAATTTATAATACTGTTCATGCTTTTGAAAAAAAAGGATACCTTAAACAGATCCCGATTAATTCAAACCAAACTTATTTTGATACAAATGTTACCGATCACCATCATTTTTATGATTTAAAAGATGAAAAGTTAATCGATTTAGAAAATTCTGATGTAGGCCCAATAAACATCTTAAAAAAAATAAACGGTAAAAAGATTAAATCTGTAGAAGTTCTTGTTAAGCTAGAAGACTAATTATTTGTTTTCTTTAGCGTCATTTTAAACCAATTGACAGCTTTTTAGAATCATTATAAACTACACTCTATAACGAATTAATCTAAAGGAAAATAATGAGTACTGAAAATTTTAAAGATAAATCTTTTAAAGCAAATCAAATGAGCAAATGTCCTTTTACGGGGGCAGGAACACCCGCAAAGTTTTCTGCAGGGCGGGGACAAACTGTGAGAGATTTTTGGCCTAATAGCCTAAATCTTAAAATTCTTAGTCAGCACTCAAATTTATCTAACCCTATGGATAAAAAATTTAGTTACGCTAAAGAGTTTAAAAAACTCAATTATAAAGCACTAAAAAAAGATTTAAAAAAATTAATGACTGACTCACAAGAGTGGTGGCCAGCTGATTACGGTCATTATGGACCACTCTTTATTAGGCTTGCTTGGCATGCTGCAGGAACTTACAGAACTGGTGATGGTAGAGGTGGAGCTGGAACAGGTAATCAAAGATTTGCTCCTCTTAATTCTTGGCCAGATAATGTGAATTTGGATAAAGCTAGATTGCTTTTATGGCCGATCAAAAAGAAGTACGGAAGAAAAATTTCATGGGCTGATTTATTTATACTTGTTGGTAATGTTGCGTTAGACTCAATGGGTTTCAAAACTTTTGGTTTTGGAGCTGGTAGAACAGACATTTGGGAGCCAGAAGACGATATCTATTGGGGCTCAGAAAAAGAAATGTTAGGTGTTGAGAGATATAGTGGGAAGAGAGATTTAGAACAGCCTTTAGGAGCATCTCACATGGGTTTAATTTATGTTAATCCACAAGGTCCTGATGCTAATCCAGATCCTAAACTTGCAGCACATGATATTAGAGAGACATTTGGAAGAATGGCTATGAATGATTATGAGACAGCTGCATTAGTTGCTGGAGGACATACGTTTGGAAAATCTCATGGTGCAGCATCCGAATCATTTAAGGGTCCTGATCCTGAGGCTTCAAAACTTCAAGACCAGTCTACTGGATGGAATAGCGGATATAAATCTGGAAAAGGTGTTGATACAATAAGCAGTGGTATTGAGGGCGCCTGGACTCAAAATCCCATTAGATGGGACATGGGCTATTTAGATTGTTTATATGGACATGAATGGGAGCTTACAAAAAGCCCTGCTGGTGCTCACCAATGGACGCCTAAGAAAAATGGTCAAGAAATTAAAATGGTTCCTGACGCACATAAGAAAGGTGTACTACACCCACCAATGATGCAAACAACTGATATCTCAATGAAAGTTGATCCAAGTTATGGCCCTATTACAAAACATTTTCATCAAAATCCAAAAGAGTTTCATGATGCTTTTGCAAGAGCTTGGTTTAAATTAACTCACAGAGATATGGGTCCTAGAGTTTGTTATCTTGGTAGTGAAGTTCCAAAAGAACAGTTAATTTGGCAAGACCCAATAGATAAACCAAAATATAAACTCAAGTCAAAAGATATTAAAGATTTGAAAAATAAAATTTCTAAATCAAAAATATCGATTTCAGATTTAGTATCTACCGCTTGGGCGTCAGCGTCAACTTTTAGAGGATCAGACAAAAGAGGCGGTGCTAATGGTGCAAGGATAATGTTAGAGCCCCAAAAAAATTGGAAAGTTAATAATCCTAAGAAGTTATCAAATGTGATTAAAGCCTTGAGTAAAATCAAAAGTAAATTTGACAGTAATAAAAAAAGTGTTTCAATGGCTGACTTAATTGTACTAGCAGGTGGTGTTGGAGTCGAAATGGCCGCAAAAAAAGCTGGTTATAAAGTTAAAGTTCCATTTTCAGCAGGAAGAGGGGATGCGAGACAAGACCAAACTGATATTAATTCATTTGGCCTTCTAGAACCACAAGCAGATGGCTTTAGAAATTACTTGAATGGTGGAGCTTCAAATGTTTCTGCAGAAGAAAAATTAGTAGATAAGGCTCAGTTGATGGGTTTAACAGCGCCTGAAATGACAGCTCTAATAGGTGGAATGAGAGTTTTAGACACTAATTATGACAATTCAGAACATGGTGTTTTTACAAAAAGACCTGGTTATCTGACAAATGATTATTTCATAAACTTACTAGATATGAATACCACTTGGAAAGAAGAAGATAAATCAGAGCAGACTTTTGTCGGGAAAGACAGAAAAACTCAAAAAATTAAATGGAAAGCGACAAGAGTTGATTTGATTTTTGGGTCAAATTCTCAATTAAGAGCATTAGCAGAAGTTTATGCATGTGAGGACTCAGGTGATAAATTTGTTAATGATTTTATCGCAGCGTGGGTTAAAGTAATGAATTCGGACAGATTTGACTTGAAATTAAATTAACAAAAACTAAATGATTATTTTATGCCATCAGTAACTTTCGATGATTTTTATGAGGTCCCAGACCTTAATTTTGATATCACAAGATTAAGGGAAGATTTAGATAAAATTTTAAAAGCTAAAAAATTTAACTCTCCTGGAGTAACACACTTTGGTGCAATATCATTAAACCAAATTCCAAATGACAAAAGCTCTATTGAAGGAAATAATATTCGAGGTAAATATTGGACTATAGCAGATGAAACTGGAAAAGAAGTTTGTAGAGATGTTGATATAGATGAATCTAAATACACTCAATTAATCCCTGAATTTGAGAATACTTATTTTAAAGAAGTTTATGACACGTTAAGTAAAAGATTTAAACTGGGTAGAGTAAGACTTTTGTTAAAAGAGCCAAGGTCAACACTGAGCTGGCATAAAGACCCAGAGTGTAGGCTGCACGTACCAATTATTACTAACAAGGGTTGTTCGATGGTAATCGAGAATGTTGCAAAACATCTCCCTGCTGATGGTAAAGTTTGGATAACTAACAACACAAAATATCACAATTTCTTTAATGGTGGGGAACAGGCTAGAATTCACTTAGTAGCTTGCGTTCTAGAAAGCCCTTTTAAGGAACAAAATGGAAATAACTAGCGGAATATTTAAAGCAGCAGGTAATATTTACCAAAATAATAAAGGTTCTATCCTTAGAACAATAATCTATACAATTGGACACTTTGCGATAGCTATAACTGTTTTAATGTTAGTCGCTGACGTTTCTTTTATGATTGCATTGACTGATGCGATTGTTGAACCAATAGCTAACTCTGTTTGGTATTTCATTTTAGATAAATGGTGGGCAAGCAAGTCGAAAAATTAAAAATTTTTAAAAAAATCATAATTAGTTTTTTTCAAATAAATCTTGATAATAATTATCATTATCAAAAAAAAATGTGCTAATGATAATTATTCTCATAGATTTTTCTTGAAAGCATTTCTCATCATATTATTTTTGTACATATGCAAATTGAAAATTATAATTGTAAAAAATGTGGGCTTACAATCTCTTCAACTTGTTCCAAATGTGATAAAGTTGTTGATGTTCAAGTTCTTGATGACGGTTGTATTGTGCAAAAAACTAAATGTGGTGATTGTGCAAATATGCCAGTAATCAAAGACGTGTGTGTGCAACAAAAATAACTAAATATTTTAAAGTTATTTAATTTTTCCCCAAATATTGGTGTTTTTAATCCATCCTTTAAATTTGGACGTTTTAATTTGACACCAATTTTCATTACATTTTTTAACAATTAATATTCTACCTTTTTTAATTTTTGCCAAAGGTTTTGAAAAATTAGATGGTTTTTGAAATAAAATTTTATCCTTAAGCGGTATAATTGAATTTATTTGTTTCAACTGTGAAACATGTATCCAGCCGCTATTATTTTTTACATCAATAATCCTTCGAAAATTTTCATTTTTATCAATTTGTTTTATTGGAAGATTAATTTTCTTATAAATATATTTTATAGGTGACTCTAAGCTAGGTCCATATCTGACATTGACCTTACTTTTTTTTAAAGATAGAAAAATTTCATTCGCAAAAGAATTGGATAAATAAAAAAATGTTAAAATAAGTAATACTATTATTTTTTGTAACATTATTTAGATATTTTTAATTTTTTTAATTTAACTTTTCTAAAATTTAGATTTAGTAAATCAAGTATAAGGATATATCCATTCAAATTTTTACCAATTTTCAAAATTTTTTTTAATATTTCATTGGCTTGAATTGTACCGATTATACCCGCAACAGTCCCTAAAACACCACCATATTCACAATTTAAAATATCATCTGAGATTTCTTTTTCTTGAAAAAAGGATCTTATACATGGTGTATTTTTATTTTTAAAATTAAAAGTAAAAATATGACCATCAAATTTACTTATGGCTCCTACCACTAAAAATTTTTTTGTTTTTTTACAATAATCATTTATCAAAAACTTAGTTTTAAAGTTATCTGATCCATCTACAATATAATCATATTTGCTTATTATATTTTGGATATTACTTTTGTTGAGTTTAACTTTGTAACAACTAACTTTTGTGTTTGAATTAATTTTACGTAATTTTTTTTTTGCCACTATAACTTTTGATTTTTTTATATCTTTTACGTCATAAAGACTTTGTCGATGAATATTAGTTATATCTACATTATCGAAGTCAATTATCCCTAGACTACCTACACCTGCTCTAGTAAGAAATTCTGCAACAGAACAACCTAAACCCCCCATTCCAATGATTAGAACTTTAGATTTAATTATTTTTTTCTGACCCAAAGTACCAATATTCTTTAAGATTATTTGTCGTGAGAATCTCGCGACCTGGCTTTTATATAAATTTTGACTCATTTACCTGTTGAGCCAAATCCACCCTCTCCTCTCAAAGTTTTGGGTAACTCATTTGCTTCCTCTAACTCCATCTTTGCAATAGGGGTCAAAATCATTTGTGCAATTCTATCATTATTATTAACCACAAAATCATGATTACTATAATTAAATATAATAATTTTTAATTCACCTCTATAATCACTGTCAATAGTTCCAGGAGTATTTAAAACACTAATGTTGTTTTTAGCTGCTAAGCCAGAACGCGGCCTTATTTGTATTTCATAATCCTCAGAGAAAGCGACAGATAATCCTGTTGGAATTAAAGCTGAGGTTTGTGGTTTAATTACAATTTTTTCCTTTACAAAAGCCATTAGGTCCATACCCGAGGCTCCATTGGTCTTATAAGATGGAAGAATAACCCTAGGATCAAGTTTTTTAATTAATACTCTGACCATTAATTCATCTGAATAACAATTCTATCAACAATCTCCTCAGAGATTTCAGATTTCTTTTTGTGTGAAAGTGTCTCTTTTTTCTTTTTAAAATCATTATAATGAATTGTAACCTCGTTATAATCACTATCAAAACCAATGTTTTTTTTAGACACATCATTTGCAATGATCCAGTCACAATTTTTATCTTTAAGTTTTTTTATGGCATTTATGTCTAAATTTTTTGTCTCGGCTGCAAAACCAATAACTAGCTTTGGTCTCATTGAATTATGATTTGAAATATAATTCAAAATGTCAACATTTCTCTCTAATTTGATATTTAGTTTTTCTTTTTTTTTTATTTTATCTTTACTTTTTACATCAATCTTAAAATCAGAAACTGCAGCTGAAAAAACAGCAATATCTGTTGGTAAATTTTTTTGAGTAGCTTTAAACATTTCATCTGCTGTTTCAACTTTTATAAGTTTAATTTCTTGATCTATATCTAGATTAGTCGGACCTGATATTAAAGTTGTATCAAATCCTCTTTTATGCAGAGATTTTGCAATTTCATAACCTTGCTTACCACTTGATTTATTCGAAATAAATCTTACAGGGTCAATGTATTCATTAGTTGGGCCTGCGGTAACCAAAGCTTTAATTTTTTTATTTTCTTTCCTATTTTCAAAAAAATTTTTGATTTCATTAAATATTTGGATTGGTTCAGACATTTTGCCCTCACCATATTCTCCACATGCCATATCACCAGTAATAGGACCTATAACTTTATAACCATATTTCTTCAAAGTTTTCAGATTATCTTTAGTCGATTGATGTTCCCACATTCTTACATTCATTGCAGGAGCCAAGTAAACTTGTTTACTTGATGCTAGAATAACAGTTGAAGCTAAATCTTCAGCATTTCCAGAGGCAAGTTTTGAAATAGTATTTGCAGTTACAGGAGCAACAATAATTACATCAGCCCATCTTGATAAAGCAATGTGGTCCATTTCTAACTCATTTTCTATGCTGAAAAGGTCTTCGTAAACTTTCCCTTGTGATAATGAAGCGATCGACAAGGGAGTTACAAATTTTTTAGCACTCTTTGTTAAAATTGTTTTTATATCGGCTTTATTTTTCCTAAATAATCTTATTAATTCTAAACTTTTATATGCGGAGATTCCTCCACAAATTACAAATAAAATTTTTTTGTTAGCTAAATTTTTCATTTTGTGAATTAAAATACTAGAAGACCAAGAATTACAAGCAATAAAAAACCTATTATAGATTGATTTCTGAAAGCCACCATTTCAGATCTTTTGTCGCTCAATGCATTATAAGAATTTGAGTTTTGAGGAATTTGTCCACTAGCTAAAAAGGTAAGAGCCTGATTAGCTTTATCCATTATTTCTGGAAATTCTGGTAATCTTTTTATTACTTCTGACGTGCTATAAATTGTTTCATTAATTGTGGTCATAGGGTTTTTTGTCTCTTTCAACCAGTTTTCAAGAATAGGTTTAGATGTAGTCCAAATGTTTGTTTCAGGATTTAATTTTCTTGCTACTCCTTCAACTACTACCATTGTTTTTTGTAACATTAATAATTGTGGTTGTGTTTGCATATTAAATTTTTCTGTAACATCAAAAAGTTGTTTTAATAATTTTCCACCAGATATATCTTTAACTGCTTGACCAAAAATTGGTTCACCAATAGACCTTAAAGCTTGAGCAAGATCATTTATGGGGACATCTTTCGGCACTAAACCTGCAATTAAATGGACTTCAGCAACTTTTTTGTAGTCTCTTTGAATAAAACCAAAGAGTATTTCAGCTAAAAATCTTTTACTCATTTTATCCAGCCTGCCCATAATTCCAAAATCAATAGGAACAATATGGCCATCGTTGTCTATCAAAATGTTTCCTTGGTGCATATCAGCATGAAAAAAACCGTCTCGAACGGCATGTCTGAGAAAATTTTGAATTATATCTTCTGCTAATTTCTTTGTATTTACTTCCCTTTTTTTTAACTCTTCAGTTTCTCGAATTGAGATACCCTCTACCCAGTCTAGTGTCATTACATTTTCACTAGTATAATTCCAGTAAATTTTTGGAACATTAAAACCAATATCATTTTTTGTGTTTTCTGCGTATTCATTTGCAGCAGCTGCCTCAAATCTTAGGTCCATTTCAAGATTAGTAATTTCTTTGAGTAAAAAAACTACCTCTACAAGTTTCAATCTTTTTGTTTTTTTTATTAAAGACTCAATTAAGAATGCAAATAACATAATAGCATCAATTTCATCATTGAAAATTTTTTTAATATCAGGGCGCAAAATTTTTATTGCAACATCTTTTATTATTCCATTATCGTCTATTTTAGCTTTATGGACTTGAGCTATAGATGCGGCTGCAACAGGTTCGCTTAAATCAATAATTGAGTTGTAAGTATCAACTCCCAAATCATCATTAATAATTCTTTTTGCTTGATCTTGGGAAAAAGCGGGCAATCTATCTTGAAGATTTTCAAGTTCCTTCGATAAAGTTTCGCCAATAATGTCTGGTCTTGTTGCTAAGAATTGACCTAGTTTTATAAAAGTTGTACCCATTGACTCTAAAGATTTAGATAAGTTTTTTCCTTCATTATTTTTTAATCGTTTATTATTTTTGGATGAAAAAGAGAAAGATAAAATTTTAAATAATATTTTAATAGATAAAGGTGGCTCTTGAAATTTTGAGACTATATCTAAAATATCTGATTTTGCGACTTTTCTTCCAAGTTTAAATAATGTTATTAATTTTTTGATCATTATATCTTCCAACCACTATGAATTGAAACTATACCACCAGACAAATTTGTATAATCACACTTATCAAGTTTGCTTTCACGCATTAAGTCTATGAGTTCATGTTGATTAACAAAATTTTCAATACTTTTAATCAAATATTGGTAAGGCTCTTTTTTTCCAACAACGATTTTTCCAATTTCTGGAATTAGTTTCGAATAATTTTTATAAAGTTTATCTAAATTAGTGTTTTGAATTTTTGAAAATTCAAGACATAAAAATCGACCTCCTGGTTTCAAAACTCTGTATGCTTCTTTCAGAGATTTTTTTATACTTTTTGTATTTCTTAATCCAAAGCTAATAGTATAAAAATCAAAGGAGTTACTCGAAACAGGCAAACTTTCAGCTGAGGATAAATACCATTTTAGATTTTTATAATTAGGTAATTTTTTTTTTGCAATATTTATCATTCCTTTATTTGGATCAACGCAAGTTATCTCAGCATCTTTACCTACATTGTTCAGATAGATTTTCGCTATATCTCCAGTTCCACAAGCAACATCTATTAAATTTTGGTTGATAGAGGGATTCATCATATTTAATAAGTTTTTTTTCCATATTCTATGAATACCTAGTGACATTAAGTCATTCATAAGATCATATTGATCGTAAACTTGGTTAAAGATACTTTGAACTAGTCCTTTTTTATTTTGAAGATCTTGTTGCATAAAATTTAAATATACAAATAATATAGTATGAAATGCCAGAATTACCAGAAGTAGAAATTGTAAGACAATCATTAAATAAAAAAATAATTCAAAAAACTATAAAAAAGGTAATAGTTAGGAATAGAAATTTAAGAATTAAGGTGCCTCTAAATTTTAAAAAAATTTTAGAAAATCAAAAAATTTTAAATGTTGATAGATTTTCAAAATATCTGATTCTTTTTTTATCCGGAAGAAATAAATTGTTAATTCATCTTGGTATGAGTGGTACAATTCATCTTTTAAAACATGGTAAGGGAAATTTTTTGACCAACACAAGTTTTTATAATTCTCCAAAATTACCTGATAAACATAATCATATTGAAATTTTTTTCGATAAATTTAGATTAGTATATAATGACCCCAGAAGATTTGGTTTTTTTGAAATAATAAAAGATCAACAGTCTCTTGAAAAAAGATTTGAAAAATTAGGTCCTGAGCCTTTTAATTCAAAGTTTAATACAAGTTATATTTTCAATAATCTAAAAAACAAAAAAAAAAATGTTAAAAATTTTCTTTTAGATCAAAATTTTATATCAGGAATTGGAAATATTTATGCTAGTGAAATTCTTTATCTAAGTAGGATAAATCCTGCTAAAGAGGGAAGATCTATTAATAAAGCAGAGTGTAAAAAAATTTTTAAAAATTCAAAGCTAGTCCTTCAAAATGCAATAAAAAGAGGGGGATCATCAATAAGAGACTTTAAAGATCTTTCAGGAAAGAAAGGTTCATTTCAAAAAAAATTCAAAGTGTACCAGAGACAAGGATCAAAATGTAAAAGAATAGATTGCAAGGGCTTAATTCAAAAAAAAAATATTTCAAATAGATCAACATTCTTTTGTACTTTCTGCCAAAAATAAATGAATTATTTGATTGACCGATAATATTTCTCAAGTTATACCTCTGCGCAAATGGCTAATACAAAATCAGCAATTAAAAGAATAAGAAGAATATCGAAACAAACTTCTGTGAACAAAATTAGAAGAAGTAGGTATAAAAATGCAATAAAGAAGATGAATCTTTTACTAGAGAAAAAAGATAAGTCAGAAGCCCTAAAATTCTTACCTAAGTTGAATTCTGAATTAATGAAGATTGCCAAAACTGGGATAATTAAAAAACAAAACGCTTCAAGAAATATCTCAAGAATAACGAAGAAAATATCTATTATTTAGTCTATAATCATAAGTTGTTTAAGTTATACAACCTCAGGATCTACAAAATCTATAATCAAAATTCATTCTCATACAACATTTAGATTTAGTAAATAACATAGACTTTTTGTGTTCAATCATAAATTTTATTAATAAATTTTTTTTAAAAAATAATAAAATTATTTTTTAATTTAAAAAAAATTTACACAATCCTAGATTTTAATTTTTTTTTTTTAATTTATAATATTACACAATCCCAGATTTTATTTTTTTTTGAATTTGTAAAATATTTTGTTGCAATAATTTTTATTATAGCCTTACTAGACTCTTCATGAATATGGAAAAAATCTACAAAAATTCAGAACTAAACAAATCAAAACCAAATAAATTAGAGTGGCAATTAATTCAAAATGAGATGAAAAGGAAATTGGGTTCTGAAGTCTATGAGAGTTGGCTAAAAAAAATTAATTTTATTGAGGAGTTCAACAGTTATATATTAATATCTGTACCGACAAGATTCATCAGAGATTGGATAACATCAAGGTATTTAGATCAAATCTTACAGATTGTAAAACTTTTTAAAAAAGATTTAATCCGTATTGAATTTAAAATCTTAGAAAAGAATAAAAATCTAGATGATCAAAATAATAATGATTTTTCACTAAAAAAAAGTGAAAATATCTCTTTTTTAAAAGACTCTTTGCTTCAATACAACCGTGTTGACCATAACAAAAGATTTGAAAATTTTGTGACAGGAAGTAGTAATAAACTTGCATATGAAGCATCATTAAAAGTTACTGAAAATTTCTCTCAATATAATCCATTATATATTTATGGAGGTGTTGGAATTGGTAAAACACATCTTTTAAATTCCATAGGATTTGAATTAAAAAAGATAAAAAAAGTAATGTTTATTCCAGCAGAAAGATTTATGTACCAATTCATTAAATCAATTAAAGCAAATGATATGGTAAAATTTAAAGAATATTTCCGAAACACTGATGTATTACTTATAGACGATATTCAATTCATGAACGGAAAAGAGGCTATGCAGGAAGAGTTTTTTCACACTTTTAATGCTTTACTTGAAAAAGGCAGTCAAATTATAGTATCTGCAGATAGACCTCCAAATAAATTATCAAGAATTCAAGAAAGAATAAAATCCAGATTTTCTGGGGGCTTGGTCGTTGATATTCAAAAACCAGATCTTGAATTAAGAAGAAATATTATTGAAAAAAAAATCAATGAACTGAATAAACTCTATAAGGATAAAATAGAGATTTCGAAGGAGATCAAAGATTTTATAAGCCGTGAAGTTTCAAATAGTATTAGAGAGCTAATAGGTGCAATAAATCGCCTAATATCTTTTTCAAGGATTTATAATAAACTACCTAATTTGCCAGAAACAAAAGTCATTTTAAAAGATTTACTAAATATTAACGAAAATAAGGTAACTATTGATTTGATTCAAACTCTGGTGTGTAAATTTTTTAAAATTAGTAAGAATGAAATGTTGTCACCAAGAAGATCTAGATATTTGGTAAGGCCAAGACAGACTGCTATATACCTCACAAAAATTTTGACGCCTAAATCCTTACCGGAGATAGGTCGAGAATTTTCAAATAGAGATCATACAACCATAATTCATTCAGTTAAAACTATAGAGAGGTTAAAAGAGAACGATAAAGATATGGCAGAAAATATAAACAGACTAAAGAATCAAATATTATATAATACTAGAGAAAATGAGATTTAGTGTAAACCAACAGGATTTACAGCAAGCATTAAATTATTGTCAAGGAGTTGTAGAAAAAAGAAGCACTTTACCAATTTTATCAAATATTCTTTTAACTATTGATAATTCTAAATTAATTTTGACTGCAACTGATCTAGATATAGTTTTTATACATCAAATTAATAATGTAGAAGTTTTTGAAGAGGGAAAAACTACCACAACATCCTCCATAATGTATGACATAGTAAGAAAAATTTCCTCTGGAAAAAAAATTAATTTAACCTTAAATGATAAAAACAAGTTACATTTAGAATCTGATAAATCTATATTCAATCTTAATTGTATTAGCTATTCTGAATTTCCAGTGACAGATGAAACTTTTAATCAAAATGAATTTTCAATCAAATCTAAACAATTCTTGAAATTACTTAATAAATGTAAGTTTTCAGTTTCTAATGATGAAACCAGACATTATTTGAGTGGTATATATTTACATCAAACAGAGGTTGATGAAAAAAATTATTTAACTGCTGTTGCAACTGATAGTCACAGGATGTCAATTTCTAAAATAAGATTAGAAAAGCAAATAGAATTTGAGCCAATTATTTTACCAAAAAAAACTATTTTCCAATTGTGTTCTCTTTTAGAAAATTATGATGGTGAACTAAAAATTTCAAATATGAAGTCAAAAATCAAATTTGAACTAAACAATAGTATAATTATATCAAAACTTATCGATGGAAAATTTCCAAATTACATTCAAGTGATACCAAAAAATAATCAAAAAAAATTAGAGGTTGACTTAAAATTATTTCTAGACTCAGTAGATAGAGTTGCCTCAGTGTCGCTTGATAAAAAAGATGGTGTAAAATTTAATCTAAAGAAGGATACTTTAAATTTATCCGTTAATAACACAAATAGTGGAGATGGTAACGAGACAATAACGACAAAATTTGATCATGACTTAGAAATTAGTTTTAATTCTCGATATTTGATTGATGTAGCGTCTCAGCTAGATGGTGATCAAATTGAATTATATTTCAATGACACAGGATCACCTGTTTTAATAAAGGATCCAAGTGATTTTGATAGTATTTATATTGTAATGCCTATGAAGGGCTAAGAAATTAAATCTAGTTCGTTATAAATCTTTTTCTCAAGTATTTTAAGAAATTCCTCTTTTTGTAATCCGGGTTCAATTGGTTTGAGTATAGATACAGTAATTATTTTATTAGAGCTTTTAACACCTTTTTTAGGCCATACATAACCTGAATTGATTGCAACTGGCTGACAATAAATATTTAATTTTTCGTAAATTCTTGATGCTCCTTTTTTAAATGGTGGTCGCTCCTCTGGTAATACCCTTGTGGCTTGAGGAAATATAACTATTGGTCTTTTAGAATTTTGAATTATTTTTGAAATATCTTCAAGAAAATTTAGATTATCTTTTGTAACTTTATCACGTTTTATTGATATTGAACCTATCTTTTTTAAATACCATCCAAAAATAGGAATTCTCATAAGTTCATTTTTCAAAATAAATATTGGTGAATTAAAAATGGTTTGAAGAAAAAAGGTTTCAAACATTGATTGATGTGAAGAGACAATGAAAAATTTTTCATCATTTATAATATTATCTTTTCCTTTGATAACTATCTTGGTTGATAGAATGATTTTCAGACAGTACTGGGACCAATATCCCATAAGTTTTCCACCAAACAAAGTAATTTTTTGTGGCAACAAAAGTGAGGGTAAAAAAATTATTGATATAAAAATAATTCCTAAAAAAAAAGAAAATGAAAATAAAAAGTTTCTTATCATATTTAGATAACTTTATATTATTTCAATAAGTTTTTGTCTTTTTGAGATTACACTAACTTTTGACTTTTTGATTAATATCTCTGCTGGTTTAGGTCTTAAATTATAATTTGAGCTTAAGGATACCCCATAAGCTCCAACATCACAAATTATGATTAAATCATTCTCCCTTAATTTTTGAAATTTTTTGTATGATCCAAATTTATCAGTGCTCTCGCAAATTGGGCCAACAAATTCATAAAGTTTATTTGTATAACTATTATTTTTTATAGCTGGTTTAATTTGATGTTTTGCACCATATAGGGCTGGCCGCATAAGATCATTCATGGCTGTATCTAATATTATAAAATTTTTTTTATATCCTTCTTTATTGTAAATTACTTTTGATATTAAAATACCTGTATTACCAATTATAGATCTACCTGGTTCCAGTATAATTTTAGATTTATTTTTTTTTAAAAATTTTTTTATACTATTAGAATATCTGTTTAGATTTAAAGTTTTCTTTTCATTATCGTAACTAATTCCCATTCCGCCACCTAAATCAACATATTCAAAATTGAACTTGGTTTTTTTTATAATTTTATCAAGTATCTTGAGCACTTTTTCATATGGCTTTGAGTCTAAGATTTGACTTCCTATATGGACACTTAAACACTTCAAATTTAAATTTTTTGATTTTTTCATATAGTTAACAAGTTTCAGGAATACTTTATCGGAAACCCCAAATTTGTTTTCTTTTTTCCCTGTTGATATTTGGCTCAAAGTCTTTGCATCAGTATTTGGATTTAATCTAATTCCTACATTAACTCTAGTTTTGTGCCTTCTAGCAATTTTTTCTATTTGCAAAATTTCATTTTTAGACTCCGTATTTATAAGTAAAATTTTTTTTTTAATGGCGTATTCAATTTCAACTTCAGTTTTACCAACTCCTGAAAAAACAATATTTTTTGGCTTTATTCCTGCTTTAAGAGCCTTCATTAGTTCACCAATTGAAACAACATCAGCACCCAAACCTTGTTTACTAATTTCGCGTAATAGATATGTATTTGGATTTGATTTTACAGAAAAGCATATAATCGGATCAATTTTTTTAAAATTATTCTTTAAATTACTTATGTTATTTTTAAGCCTTTTTAATGAATAACAATAAAGCGGTGTTCCAAATTTTTTGGCTAAATAAGATGCTCTAATACCATCTACAAAAAAGTTTTTATTTACATATTTCATGAATATTTTGTAACAAAATAAGGTATTTTGGAATTTGGTTCTTTATAGGTAGGATCTCCCCGTTTTCCACAAGACATTACTAGTAGACAAATTATCAATAAAAGATAAAATTTTTTTATCATAAGTGTTTTCTGTATTTTATTATCATTTTTTTAATATTATCAAAAGCAGTTCCTCCATAAGATTTCTTTGAATTTACAGAATTTTTTAAATCAAATACTTTTAAAACATCTTCTGTCAAATTTGGTTCAATTTTTTTTAAATCATATAATGTTAACTCATCTAATTTTTTTTTTCTTTTCTCAGCCATATTTATGATTGCAGCTGTTTTTTGATAAGCTTCTCTAAAAGATTTAGAATGTTTTTTAACAATATAGTCAGCTAAATCAGTTGCAGTAATATAACCATTATTAGCCAACTCCAACATTTTTTTTTTATTTGGACCAAAATTATTTAAAATTTCGTCAAGAATCTTTAAACAACTATTTAAAGTATCATTAGTTTTAAAGATTATTTCTTTATCTTCTTGAAGATCTTTATAATAAGATAGAGGTAGACCTTTAAGCACAGTTAACATTGAAAATAAATTGCCGTACATCCCTCCTGTCTTGCCTCTCAAAAATTCTAGCATATCTGGATTTTTTTTCTGAGGCATTATGGAAGATCCTGTTACAACTTTGTCTGATAAATTTATTAAGTTAAAACCATCGGAGTTCCAAATTATTAATTCCTCAGCTATTCTGGATATATGCATTGCACATACAGAACAACTATATAAAAAGTCTAAAACAAAATCTCTGTCCGATACTGTATCTACTGAATTGTTAGTAGGGTTTTTAAAACCTAATTTTGTCGTCGTAAGTTTTCTATCTATATTAAAGGAAGTTCCCGTTAATGCGCATACACCAAGAGGGTTTTCATTAAGACTTTCCAAATTATTTAAAAATCTTTTTCTATCCCTAGTAAACATTTCAACATAAGACATTAAGTAATGACCTAAAGATAAAGCTTGAGCGTTTTTTAAGTGAGTGAAACCAGGCATAATAGTTTTAATATTTTTTTCTGCAATCTTAAGATTAGTTTTAATCAATTTTTTTAAATTTAAGTCTATATTTTGAGTTGCTGATTTCATCCACATCTTTAAATCTGTAATAACTTGATCATTTCTTGATCTGGCCGTGTGAATGTAGCCTGCATCGTCACCTATTAATTGTGTGAGCCTTTTTTCTATGTTCATATGAATATCCTCAAATTCTTTATTAAATTCAAATTTATTATTCAGTATTTCTTTTTCAATTTTATTAAGGCCATAGATAATTTTATTTTTAATTTTAAAAGAAATAATTTTTTGTTTAAAAAGCATTTCTACGTGAGCGATAGATCCGATTATATCTTCTTTAAAAAGTTTCTTATCAATGTTAATTGAGCCCCCATATCTTTTATAGAGAGCAGATGTCTTTGATTTTATTCGGCTATTCCAAATTGCCTTATTGTTTTTATTTTTTACCATGCTAATTATTTATACCTTTTTAATATGAGATTTTTAGTAATATTTATATTTTTAATTTCAAATACGTTTGCAAATGAAACCCCGAATATTAAAAACCTTATAATTAATAAAGAATTAAAAGAATATACAAATTTAACCATCTTAGATGATCAAAATAATCAACTAAATTTAAGTGATTATAAAGGAAACATTTTATTGCTAAATTTTTGGGCAACTTGGTGTGCTCCATGCAAAGAAGAAATGCCATCGTTAGATTTATTGAAAGCAAACAAAGATCTAAATAACCTTAAAATATTTCCTGTAAATGTCGGACAGGATAATGTTAAAAAAGCTAAAAAATTTTTTGATGATATAAACATTAAAAATTTAAATTTATATTTCGATGAAAATATAAATTTAACAAAAAAGTTTGCTTTGAGAGGAATTCCGACTTCAATTTTATTAAATAAAAATGGAAAAGAATTTGCTAGAGTTATTGGTTCATTAGATTTTAATGAAGAAAATTTTATTGAGTGGCTAAAACTTTATAATTAGTTTTTAAAAAAATACGCAAAGCCCACTAATACGATAATAGCAATGAATTGTAATATTACTCTCAACTGCATTAATTTATTCGAGTATTTTTTACTTGTCTCTCCTCCTTTAAACAAAGTTCCAATTCCAAGTATAAGGACTATTCCTACTACTATTAGTAGTGCTATTGATAGCACTTTTAAAATTATTCCAGAAAGCATTTACTTATTGTAGGATGTTTTTAAAATAAAAAAACATTAATTATAAACTATGACATTTTGTCTTGACGCAATAATATTGAAGCCTGAGAAGGGTTTAGTAATTGAGAATGCAATAATTTTACTTCATGGGTATGGGGGTGATGGTCAAGATATTAGTATGCTATCTTTAGGCTGGAGACGTCATTTGCCTAACACAATTTTTATTTGTCCGAACGGTCATGAAAAATGTGCAATAAATCCTACAGGTTATCAGTGGTTTGATTTATCAAAGGATGACCCAGAATATATTCTAAATGAGTCCAAAAAAGCAGAAACTAAATTAAATAAATTTATAAACGAAATAAAAAATGAGTTTAAATTACAGAATAATAAAATTTGTTTATCTGGTTTTAGCCAAGGGTGCATGATGTCATTAAACTTAGGTTTGATCTCTGATCAAAGATACAATTGTATAGTAGGTTTTTCAGGAAAAATAATTAATCAAGAATATTTAACGAAAAAAAAGAATGTTGATGCAGATATTTTAATGATTCATGGTGACGCAGACGAAATAGTTTCACCTAACTTCTTGCTTGAAGCAAAGGATTTTTTTATTAGAAATAGTGTTAATGTTGAAACACAACTCATAAAAAACTGTGGACATCATATCCCAGCAGAAGCTTCAAGCATAGGATTAAATTATATTTTAGAAAAATTTAATAATCTCTAATTATTGAAATAATTTTTTAATTAAGCTACTATTGTTTGATGAATAATTTTGTTGAACAAGATGTTTCTTTAGAAAAATGTCCTGCATTAGTTTTAAATGCAGATTATAGACCGCTAAGTTACTATCCTTTATCTTTATGGTCTTGGCAAGATACTGTCAAGTCGGTATTTTTAGATAGAGTTATTATAGTAAGTAGTTATGACAGAATAATTAGGAGTCCGTCTTTTAATATGCAGCTACCGAGCGTTATTGCATTAAAAAATTATATTGTTCCTCAAACTAAACCAAGTTTTACAAGATTTAACGTTTTTCTAAGAGATAAATTTTCTTGTCAATATTGTGGTAGTGGTGAAGAGCTAACTTTTGATCACTTGTTGCCGAGATCTAAAGGAGGAGAAACTAATTGGGATAATGTTGTAACAGCTTGTTCTGAATGTAATGTTAAAAAGGGTGGTAAGCTCTTAAAAACATCAGGAATGAAGTTAAATCAGTACCCTTATCAGCCTTCAACAGAAGATCTACATCGTAACGGAAAAAATTTTCCTCCAAATTATTTACATAAAAGTTGGATGGATTATTTGTATTGGGATGTTGAGCTTGAGGCTTAATCTCTAAACTTTTTCTGAAATACGAATAGCTATTTTTGAACCTGTTTTAATTATTTTGTCCATAATTGAGTAAAAACCTTTTTTTGATGCACCCTCCTCATAGGCAATATCTTTATGATCCAACTCATCTTGTCTAAACTTAGTTATTTTTTTTTTCAACTCTTTTTCTTCTGGACCTAACTGATTAATTTGATCTAAATAATGTTTGTCTATTACCTCTTCAACTGACGCAGTACACAACATCGCTGCTTTTTTTCCTAACAACGTTGATCCAAATCCTAAACCTATGCCCATTAAGTCCCATAAAGGTAAAAATTTTGTAGGTTTAATATTTCTTTTTTTTATTTCATTTTCAAAAAATTGACAATGTTCTACCTCATGCTCTTTCATGTCTTCAATTGTCTTTTTTAGATCCTCATTCTTAACAATTGTATTTAAAGCCAAAAGCTGACCTTCATAAATTTTGACAGCCCCTCTTTCACCCGCATGATCAACTCTTATAAATTCTTCAACTTTGTTACTTGTTTTTTTCATATTTTATAAAAATTTTTATGAGGGTTATAATAAATAATAAACTTAATACAACATTAATACTTGTTAGAGAAAATCCAAAAAACCTAAATGTCACATCCTTACAGCTTATAGTTTTTTTACTTAACTCTTTAAGTAAATCTTCTTTAGTTATATTTTCTGTAAAATTCCTTGCGCTACATACAGTTGATTCCTCAAAAAAACCTTGCTCAATCCCATAATGGTAAATAGAAATTGTAAACGAAAAGGCAAAGGTAAGAATTAACAACAAAGTTAAAAATTTTTGATTTTTCTTTATGATAAAAATTATTGCAATTAAGATTATACTTATCCCATAAGGAATTCTTTCAATAATGCATAAATTACATGGTTGATGACCTAAAATATGTTCTATGAAATACGCAAAAATTAATGCAGTAAAGCTAATAATTAAAATAATTTTTAAGTAGAATTCATTTTTTAAATCAAACATAAAATTTTATAACTAGATAGATTAATAAGCCAATTATAACAATTAATAATCCAATTATTGTAAACCATTTTGACCCGTGCTTTTCCATAAATTCAGTAAATAAATTCCCAAACTTATAAGAAAGGTATGAGATTATAAAAAATCTCAACCCTCTTGAAACCAAACTAATAAAGATGAATATAAAAAAATTAAAACTTATTAGGCCACTTGCAATGGTAAAAACTTTATAGGGAAGAGGTGTAAATCCTGCTAAAAAAAGTATACCTAGCCAGGCATAAAAGCCATCACTATTAACTAAATTTTCTTTGATACTAGATAATTTATTTTCATATCCATAAAAACTCATAATTTGTGATCCAAAATCGAAAAAGAAAGCTCCTATTAAATAACCCAACATACCACCCATAACAGAAAAAATCGTTGTTATAAGAAAGATTTTGATAAAATCATTCTTTTTTGAGATCACCATCGGTATGACCATAACGTCAGGAGGAATTGGAAAAAAAGAACTTTCAACAAAAGATACAATTGCTAAGTAATATTTTGAACTTTTGTGTGCCGCTAAATCTAAACACTTTTTATAAAGATTATTAAACATTTTTTGGTTTTAATATAATTTTAGTTCTTATACTATTTAATAAATTATTAAACAATTATGGGCGAATGGCGGAACTGGTAGACGCGCACGACTCAAAATCGTGTTTCGCAAGAAGTGAGAGTTCGATTCTCTCTTCGCCCACCATGTTATGGAACTAAAACACATCAATAGTTTAGTAGAACTTTTTTTTAGAAAATCAGAGGAAAATATTCCAAAAAAATACAGTTTAAACGAGCCAGCGTTTTTAACAAATCTCAAACCTAATGATCATGAATTAGTTAAATTAAGAGAGCCAACTTCGTATTCTTGGAGATTGATAGACGGGTATATAAGAATATTATCTAATTATCTAAAAAAAAAAATTTCTAAAGGTGATAGATGTTTATTACTTTCAGAAAATAGACCAGAATGGTTAGTTTCTGATTTATCAATTATGAATGCGGGTGGAGTAACAGTACCTTTATTTACTACTTACTCTGATAAAGATTATGAATATATAATTAAAGACTGTTCGCCAAAAGTTTGTATTGTTTCTAATCAAGAACAATTTGATAAGATCAAAAAATATATTACTAAAGACATAAAACTTGTATCAATAGATGGAATTAATGAAGAGGCAGATCTTTTTCACAATATCTTTACTAATTATCAAAATAATCTGATCGATGAAAACTTTAAAATTCTACATTCTGTTAATTCTGATTTAAAACGAAATGATCTTGCATGTATTATCTATACATCTGGAACGACTGGAAACCCAAAAGGAGTAATGTTGAGTCATGGAGGAATTTTATCCAATTGCGAAGGAGCATTAGATATTTTAGTACCTTTATTTAAAAATGAAAAACCAGTCTTTCTAACGTGGTTACCATTATCTCATTCATATGAACATGCAGTCCAATTTGTTCAAATTTCACTTGGAGCAAAAGTTTATTATGCTGAAAGTCTAGAAAAATTATTATCTAATATGTCAGTTGCTAAACCAACAATAATGACAGCAGTCCCTAGATTTTATCAAAATTTGTACAGTAAAATTTATATGAATTTCACAAAACAAAAAGGTCTTAAGAAGAAACTGATTTCATATACTATTTCACTTGGGATTAAAAAACTAAATAAAAGTAAATTTAGTTTGAAAGAAAATTTTATTAATTTTTTCTGTGAAAAATTGGTAAGAAGAAAAATTAAAAATCAATTTGGGGGTAAATTAAAGGCTTTTGTTTCTGGAGGGGGTGCCTTAGATCAAAAAATTGGTGAATTTTTGAATTCTATAGGATTACCAACTTTGCAAGGATATGGATTAACTGAAGCCTCTCCTGTTGTTAGTTGTAATATTCCTGGAAAAATTAAGATCGAAACAGTGGGCCCCCCTTTCAAAACTAATCAAGTAAAAATTGCTGAAGATGGTGAGATCCTAGTTAAAGGTGAAAACATAATGCTAGGTTACTGGAATAAAAAAAAAGAAACAGATGAAGTAATTAAAGATGGCTGGCTACATACTGGGGACATTGGTGAGATTACAAAAGAGGGAAATTTAAAAATAACAGATAGAAAAAAAGAAATAATTGTCAATCTTGGTGGAGATAACATATCACCATCCAAAATTGAAAATTTATTATGTTTAAATGAAAAAATTAAACAAAGCTTCGTATATGGAGACAAAAAAACTTATCTGGTTGCATTGATCGTGAGTGAAAGTAATGAAAATAAAAAAGAAATTGAAATTTATTTGGAAGATTTAAACAAAACATTGTCATTAGTAGAAAAAGTAAAAAAATTTAAATTAATAAAAGAGGAATTTACAATTGAAAATGGAATGTTAACACCAACTTTGAAATTAAAAAGAAAAAAAATTTTGGAAAAATATAAAGAAGATTTAGAAAAACTTTATTAATTAAAGTAAAAAAATTTGATTATTAAGCGCATAAACATTAACTTTTTTATACATTAAAATTATAAAAATATTTTTGAATTTAAAAAATTTTTATAAAAATTTTAACTTCAATTAAAGAATTGACATAACGTGTATAAAAAAATAAAAATAAGTAATTACGAATCAATTTTGATTCGTTTAACTAAAAAGGGAGCTAAAGATGGCTAAAAGAAGAAAAAAAGCAAAGAAGGCTAAGAAAAAAGCTAAGAAAAAAGCTAAAAAAAGAAGAAGAAGATAATAACTTAGTATTCTTTATTAAAAACGCTTCTCATAACGTTATGTGTGAGAGGCGTTTTTTTTTTAGTCTTCAACAGGTTCGTCATTATCGCTTTCTGAAATTGACTCTTCATCTTGTATTTCAGGTGCTGAACTTTTAATTGCTGTAGTCTCTTGTCTATTTTGGCCATCTAAGTTTCTTTTCAATGCTTTATCCAATTTTTTTTGGGTATCTTCCAAAGATACATTTAATATTATTCTAAATTCAGATAAAATCCTTTCATAAGCTTTTTCAAAAAGTTGTCTTTCACTATAAGATTGGTCAACCATTAAATCGTCTCCCTTATTCAAATCTCTTACTACCTCTGCCAATTCATAAATTTTACCTGAGGAAATTTTAGCCTCATATTCTTGTGCCCTCCTACTCCACATTGATCTTTTAATTTTGGGTTTACTTTTTAAAATTGAAATACATTTGTTAACTTGGTTGATTGTAGCTAATGGACGAAGGTGAGATTGTTTATTGACTGGAACCATGCCATTAGCTTTATCTTTCTCAAATTTAATTACATATGTTTCAACATCGATTCCCCCAATACTAATTTTTTTAAATTCAGATATTTGTCCAACACCATGTTTAGGGTAAACAACATAATCTTTTATCTTATACTCTCTTTTTTCAGTCGCTTGTTTATTAACCTTTTTTATCTCAGGTTTAATTTCAGTTCCTTTGGAAATTCTTAAGTTATCTTGTTTTAAATCTATATTTTTTTGACTGCTTTTATTTTGTTTTTTTTGAATAATTTTTTTAGCTTTTGGTTTTACTAATTTTTTAATTTTTTTGACTGGTTTTTTTACACTTTTGGTAACCTTTGTTTTAGTCACCTTTTTTGTTTTTTTAGATTTATTTTTAAATGTTCTCTTTAAAATATTTTTTAAACTTATCTTGCTCATCCCTATATTTTTCATGATCCGAAGGTGGATCTTTTTTTTCGCTTATATTCGGCCAGATCTCAGAATATTTTTTGTTGATCTCTAACCATTTGTCGCTCCCTGGCACTGTGTCTGCTTGAATTGCATCTACTGGACATTCAGGTTCACAAACGCCACAATCTATACACTCATCGGGTTTAATTACAAGCATATTTTTACCTTCATAAAAGCAATCAACCGGGCAAACATCAACACAATCAGTCAGCTTACATTTAATACATTTATCATTAACCAAATATGTCATTATAAATTCTCACTTTTTATCTTTTCTTTAATGTCTCCCATTACTTTATTGTCAACATACAATAATCCTCCAAGCCTTCTCATTAAACTTGTTTCGTAGATATCCGCTTCTTTATTAGAGTAAATAATTCTCCACAATGCTTCGATAATTTGAATTTTATTTTGTTCATTCATATTTTTGACTTCTTTTGTAAAATTAAGAATTTGATTAGAATTATCCTCAATTTTTATCGCCTCGTTAAATAACTTATCTAAATGATCTTTTTTTACTCCAATTTTTAGCATTGTTTGTTTAATAATTTTTTCTTCTTTTTCTGAGAAGTGTTCATCAATTTTTGCTGCATGAATTAAAAGAGCACATATTTCAATTAAATTACTATTAATGTCTACTTTTTCTTTTTTTTTAAAAAACATCTATCAGTTTAAATTAAGATTTTTAAGAACCATAAAGGGGCTTTCTTTATTAGGTTTTTTTAAAAAAACCTTTTTGTTCTTTCTAGGAGGATTGTATTTGAAAAAAAGTTCGCTATCTTTTTCAAAAATTTTATAATTCATCATACTAATTAACTTTTTAAAATTTTCTCTACTACAGCCTAGTAGATTAATCATCTCAGGGACCATTTTGATCATCTTCTTTTTCTCTTTATTATCAGAATTCAATATTAGTATAAACAATCTCTCAAGAATATCGATCCTAACATAAAAGGTATCAAATTTTTCAAATCCGCACAACAGCATGAAATTTTTATTTTTAAAATCCTTATCATTTAAAAAGTTCAAACCAAATGTCGGAGGTCTTAAATTGAAATATTTTTGATTATAATTTTTCCATAATAGTGTTCTTAAGGAAACAGCATCAGGTTTTATTAATTTATACAAAAACACGTGATATCTTCCAAATTTCACTCCTATATTGCGTAAAGTTTTTCTTTCATTTTGATCTAACTTTTCTAAATATTCGGAAACTTGTTCTCTTTTAATTACACCGTTATTTTCGTAAAGTTGATATGCTAAAGCTTTTGTTAATGGATTTTTTTCTTTTATATTCTTTAAATCAATTAAACTTTTTAAAACTGTACAAATTTTGTTTTTTAACCATTTACCAATAAAATCTGATAATTTTCGTTTTTGATCTTGTTCTAAAATATCATCAACTATTAATTCTAAATTAGGATTTAAATAATCTTTACCAGCAATCAACCTTCCGATCGCTGAGTTATTCCAATAAATTTTAGAATCGTCCCTAAGTTCAATAAGACCAGTATCAATTATAATTTTAACTCTTTTTTCTAATTCAGGTCCTACAGATTGTCTAGCGGCTTTTTTTAGAGATTTAATGTCAGTTTCTAAGGCTCCTTTTTTTAAATCCAATTCTAGTTTGAGACCATTTATCTTACCGATAAACTGATTATCGATTATTACATCATTGTTTTCTAAAATTTTTGTATCAAACTCCATATCCTGCTTTAAACCTCTTGCAAGAATACTTGCACGTTTATCAATAAAAGTTTTTGTAAGTTCTTCATGCAATCTGTCTGAAAGTCTGTCCTCTAATAACTTAGTTTTTTCTATCCAATAGTTATGATCTTCTACCCAATTATTTTTATTTGAAACATATGACCAAGTTCTTACATTTGCAATTCTATTTGACAAAGAATCTACATTTCCATCTAATTTATCAAGTTTCATCAGCTGTAATCGCAAATAATCGTTAGAAATTTTGCCTTTTTTACTGTTTAAATATTTAAAAACGTTTCCAATTACCTCGTAATGATGACCGTATGTTTTTTTAACAAAATCTGGTATTTGACAACATTCCCACAAAAGTCTTAATTTTTCTTGATTGGACTCGATATTTTTAAAGTTTTTGTCTTTTAAAAAAAACTTTAAGGCTTTCTCATCTTCACACTCGTATATTTTTCTTAACCAGTCTTTGTGGGGTTTTTCATCTAGTGATTTTATTAGTGAAGTGGAGTTATTAAAATTCAAATTTGAATTTCTCCAAAATAAACAGCTAATCTCCTCAAATCTATGGTTTTCGAGTAATTCAACATTCTCAGGACTAATTATTCCACATTGACCGGTTATGCCAAAACTTCCATCATTCATATATCTCCCTGCTCTACCAGCAATTTGACCAATTTCAGATAAGTTTAATCGCCTTAATTTTTTTCCATCAAATTTTTTTAAATTTGAAAAATACACGTGATTGAGATCCATATTTATACCCATCCCAATTGCATCTGTTGCAACTAAAAAATCAACATCACCAGATTGATATAATTCAACTTGAGCATTTCTAGTCTTTGGACTGAGAGACCCCATAACTATTGAGGCTCCCCCTTTCTGTCTTCTGATAAGTTCAGCTATTGCGTATACTTCTTCCGCAGAAAATGCAATTATAGCAGTTTTTCGATCTATTCTTGAAATTTTCTTGTGGCCAGAGTAAGAGAGTTTTGACAAACGATTTCTATTAATAAATTCTACATCGTCGTCTAGCTTAGCAACAATATTTCTAATTGTATTTGAACCCATAAACATTGTTAATTTTTCACCTCTCATATTTAAAAGTCTATCTGTAAAAATATGACCTCGTTCATGATCTGCGCACATTTGAATTTCATCAATAGCAACAAAATCTAATCGTTTATCAATTGGCATAGACTCAACAGTACATAGGAAATATTTAGCGTTTGATGGAATAATTTTTTCCTCGCCGGTTATTAATGCTACACTGTCTGTATTTACCCTTTTTAGTACTTTGTCGTAGACCTCACGAGCTAATAGTCTTAAAGGAAAACCAATGATACCACTTTCAAAAGACAACATTGTCTCTATTGCTAGATGAGTTTTTCCAGTATTAGTTGGACCGAGAATTGCAGATATTTTATTTTTAGACATTCTATGTTTGGTATACTTTTTTCTTACCCTACCAGATATTGTTAGTACTAAAGAACAAAAATAGACTAAAACAAGACCGAATCGGAAGTTAAAAAGTTCTCATTTCAAAAATAACCAGATTTATTTTAGCACATATATAAAATTTATATAACAATTATTATTTTCTCTTCAGGTATATTTCATCTTTAACTTATAAGCCAAATACATACTAGAAATTAATGGGTTTATTCTTTAGGATTTTCCAAATACCGTTTGCGGTAGCAATTATTTCATCGTTACACTTAAGCTCGCAAAATAAAAACACAAGTGTTTTGGTTTTCTTTAAAATTCTAACATGACCTATAATTTCATCTCCAACTTTAGATGTACCAATAAATTTTAAATCTAATGAAATTGTTACACATGGTGAAGGTTTAGCTGATCTGTGAGCGGCTGAACCAGAACCAGCATCAATTAAAGCCGCAAGGTAACCACCGTGAGTGATACCAGCTGAATTTAGATGGTTTTTTGTTATTGTTGATTTAAACTCATAATGATTTTCAGAAATTTGTCTAAATAAAACTCCACCATTGTGTTTCATAAATCCTGTTTTTAGACTAATTTGCTCAAATTTATCTGTCATAGAATTTTTATAATATAAAAGTTAAAATTAATAAAATAATAAAGATTATTATGAAAAAATAAATTACAGACATTTGTAAGGAAGATTTAAGGAGCCAATCAAACATTTATATTTTTTGGTGCGCCTGCTAGGAGTCGAACCCAGAACCTCCTGGTCCGTAGCCAAGCGCTCTATCCAGTTGAGCTACAGGCGCATTTATAATTTTATTTAAATACAATATATTAATTTTTAGTATATTTTAATTATAAGATAAATTTAAAAATTAATGACAGATAAATCAAAAGAAGTGGTGATTGTTAGTGCTGTTAGGACACCTATAGGATCTTATAGAGGTTCATTAAAAAAAATGAGATCTGATCAGCTAGGATCTTTAGTAATCAAAGAAGCTTTAAAATTAACTAAATTTAGTCCAGATGAGGTAGATGAAGTAATTATGGGTCAAGTATTGACTGCTGGGGCTGGACAGAACCCTGCTAGACAAGCTGCAATAAATGCTGGAATACCAATTTCTAAACCTGCCCATATAATTAATCAAGTTTGTGGATCTGGATTAAGAGCAGTAATATCGGGATATCAATCTATCAAATTAGGAGATTCATTAAATGTTATTTCTGGTGGACAAGAGAATATGTCAATAGCACCACATTCAATTTTTTTTAGAGATGAAAGAAAAGTTTCAGAGGATAAACTAACAGATACAATGATTAATGATGGACTAATAGATGCTTTTAATAATTATCACATGGGAGTTACAGCAGAAAATATTGCAAAAAAATTTGACATATCTAAAAAGGAACAAGATGAGTTTGCTCTAAATTCTCAAAAAAAAACAGAAGAAGCAATCAAAAATAGTAAATTCGACGATGAATTAGTTAAGATTAATCAAGGTAATAACATGCTAAACTTAGATGAGCATCCACGAAAAGGTCTAAAAATTTCGGATTTAGAAAAACTTAAAACAGTTTTCAAAGAAAATGGAACAGTCACACCTGGAAATTCTTCTGGTATAAATGATGGTGCTGCAGCATTATTTTTAACCACTATTGAAGAAGCAGAAAAAAAATCTATCAATCCGCTTGCAAAAATAGTGTCATGGGCATCAGTTGGAGTAGATCCAACTTTAATGGGTCTAGGACCAATAGAAGCTGTTCGCAAGGCGATTAATATAGCTGGATGGAATTTAGATGAGGTTGATTTATTTGAAATTAATGAAGCTTTTGCAGCTCAAAGCATAGCTGTAATTCGTGAGTTGGGTGTTGACCCAAATAAAGTAAATGTAAATGGTGGTGCAATCGCGCTAGGTCATCCTATTGGTGCATCAGGAGCAAGAATACTTGTAACTTTAGTACATGAAATGAAGAGACAAAAAAAAAGTAAGGGTTGTGCGACTCTCTGCATTGGAGGTGGAATGGGTATAGCTTTATGTATCGAAAAAATTTAGGAATTTATCTTTCCGTACTTCCCTTCTAGTAATATTTTTTGTATCCATATTTTAGCGTCTATGTGTGTATTATCATTTGAATGAGTAAGTAATTTTAATAACTTTTTAATCATTTTTGCATCTAAGAGTAAAAGAGTGTCAAAAAATAGGACAGAATGTGTTAAAATTTGCAATTAACTATATTTTTATAGTGTATAAAACATAAAAATGACTGAAAAATTATTAGTTCCTGATATTGGTGATTTTGAAAATGTTGAGGTAATTGAATTACTTGTTGCAGAAGGTCAAGAAATTAAAATAAATGATCCTGTGGTCACTATTGAAAGTGACAAATCTAGTGTTGAAATTCCATCAACTTTTTCAGGGAAAGTTGAAAACATTGAAGTAAAAGTTGGTGATAAAGTTTCAAAAGGGGATTTGCTTCTCAATATATCAAGCCCTAGTAAGAAATTGTCTAAATTAGAAGAGGTTCCAAAAAATACTGAAAATTTAATTTTAGAAGCGGAAAATTCTTTAAAGAAAAATAAAGAACAAGAAAAGCAAATTCCGGAATTAGAGAAAGAAAAACCCAGCAAAATTGAAGTTGTAAATGAGGGTGATATTGATCCTTTAGAGACACGTGAATGGATAGAGTCTCTCTCAGATGTCATCGAAAAAGATGGTAATAAAAGAGCTCACTATTTGATTAAGGAATTAATTAATAAAGCTTACATGGAGGGCGCCAATATTCCATACACGCAAAATACCCCATATATAAATACAATCCCTGTTAGTGAGGAGAAGAAATCAAATGGTGATCAGAATATAGAAAGAAGGATTAGGTCATTAATTAGATGGAATGCTGCTGCAATGGTAGTAAGAGCAAATAAAAAATTTCCTGAACTTGGAGGTCATATTGGAACTTTTGCATCTGCTGCAACTTTATATGATGTCGGTATGAATCATTTTTGGAGAGCTAAAAATAATAAATTTGGTGGGGATCTTATTTATTTTCAAGGTCATAGTGCACCTGGAATGTATGCTAGAGCATTCCTTGAGGGAAGGCTTAATGAAAAACAATTGGACAGTTTTAGACAGGAAGTTAAGCCCGGCGGTTTATCTTCATATCCACATCCTTGGTTAATGCCAAACTTTTGGCAATTTCCAACAGTCTCTATGGGTTTAGGACCAATGTTAGCGATTTATCAAGCAAGATATATGAAATACTTAATTAATAGAGGCCTAATTAAAGATGAGGGTAGAAAAGTTTGGTCGTTTTTAGGTGATGGTGAAATGGATGAGCCAGAGTCTTTAGGAGCTATTGGTTTAGCAGCTAGAGAAAATTTAGATAATCTAATATTTGTTATAAATTGTAACCTTCAAAGATTAGACGGTCCAGTGCGAGGTAATGGAAAAATTATACAAGAATTAGAGGGAATTTTTAGAGGGGCCGGATGGAACGTTATTAAAGTAATTTGGGGTTCTTATTGGGATTCATTGTTAGCTAATGACAAAACAGGTCATCTTATTAAGACAATGAATGAAACAGTTGATGGAGAATATCAAGCAATGAAAGCAAGAGATGGAGCTTACGTTAGAGCAAAATTTTTTGGAAAATATCCAGAAACTTCGAAACTTGTCTCAAGTCTTTCTGACAAAGATATTTGGAGATTAAATAGAGGCGGGCATGATCCCCATAAAGTTTTTGCAGCATATGACAAAGCATCTAAAAATGTCGTTAGTCCCACAGTAGTAATTGCTAAGACTATAAAAGGTTATGGCATGGGTAAAAGTGGTGAGAGCGTAAATACAACTCATCAGACTAAAAAATTAGATGTTGAAGACCTAATGTATTATAGAGATAGATTTGATGTTCCATTAACAGACCAGCAGGTCAAAAATATTGAGTATTATAAGCCAGATCAAAATTCTCCTGAAATAAAATACATTAAAGAAAGAAGACTTCAGTTGGGTGGCTTTATTCCTGAGAGAACTACTTATGCCAAACCCATTAAAGCACCTCCAAAAGACATTTTTGATAATATGAAAGTTTCAACTGGTGAAAAAGAAATGTCGACCACAATGGCACTAGTTAGAATGTTGACAAATCTTTTGAGAGATAAAAACGTTGCGCCTAGACTGGTCCCAATAATTCCTGATGAAGCAAGAACTTTTGGAATGGAAGGATTTTTTCAAAAGATAGGAATTTACGCACATGAGGGTCAAAAATATGAGCCAGAGGACTCTGCTCAACTAAGTTCGTATAAAGAGGAAAAGAGTGGTCAAGTTTTAGAAGAAGGAATTAATGAAGCTGGAGCAATGTCATCGTGGATAGCTGCTGGAACTTCATATACCAATCATGATATTGAAATGATCCCAATTTATCTTTTCTATTCAATGTTTGGCTTTCAGAGAATTGGGGATTTTGCTTGGGCAGGTGCGGATAGTCAGTCTAGAGGATTTTTGATTGGAGCTACTGCTGGAAGAACAACTCTTGCTGGAGAGGGTTTACAACATCAGGATGGTCATAGTCATTTAATGGCTTCGACTATTCCTAATTGTATATCGTATGATCCAACATTTCATTATGAGCTTGCAGTCATTTTCCGAGAAGGTTTAAGAAGAATGCATGAGAAAAAAGAAAATATTTTTTATTATATTACAACTATGAATGAAAATTATCCTCATCCAGAAATTCCAAAAGATAAATCATGTGAGGAGGGTATTTTGAAAGGAATGTACAAAATAAAGGAGTTTAATAAGTATAAAAAAACTAAAATTCAATTTCTTGGATCTGGCACAATATTAAGAGAAATGATAGCTGGTGCAGAAATATTACAAAATGAATATCAAATCGATAGTGAGATTTGGAGTGTAACAAGCTTTAACGAATTAAGAAGGGACGGTCTTGAAGTAGAGAGATATAATCTTTTAAACCCTGATAAAGAACCAAAAAAAAGCTATGTAGAAAAATGTTTAGGTAACGCTGAAGGGCCAATTTTAGCAGCCTCTGATTATATGAGAATGAACTCCGATCAGATAAGACCTTATGTAAACAAAAGTTTTTATTCACTAGGAACAGATGGATTTGGGCGAAGTGATACAAGAAAAGAGTTAAGAAAATTTTTTGAGGTTGATAAGGAACATATCACAACATATGGGTTGAGCATTTTAGCTAAGGAACAGCTTATTGCATCAAAATATGCTAAAGAAGCAATTAAAAAGTATAAGATTGATACTGATAAACCTATGCCAACAAAACTATAGAATGCCTAAAAAAGATATAAAAGTTCCAAACATTGGTGAATTCAAAGATGTAGAGGTTATTGAAATTTTAATCAAAAAAGGTCAAGAGATTAAAAAAAATGATCCTTTAATCACAATTGAAAGTGATAAATCGAGTGTTGAAATTCCCTCATTACATGATGGACTAGTTACAGAGTTAAACTTAAAAGTTGGTGATAAGGTTTCTGAGGGTAGTAAGATTTTAGAAATTGAATTAAAAGACAACAATGTAAAAACTAAAGTAATACAAACAACTAAAAAAGAAAACATCAAAGAAAACAAAATAGAAATTGAAAAAGAAGTTAAACCAAAAAATATTATCGTAAAAGATTTTTCAAAAAAAACTTCAGCCTCACCAAAGGTCAGAAAATTTGCTAGAGAACTTGGTGTCGATATTAGTAAAGTTGAAGGTAGTCAAAGATTAGGAAGAGTAACTGAAAGTGATGTTAAGTCATTCGTTGCAAAAACCCCTGAGAGAAATATTGAAAAAGAATTCAAAAAAGATGAAATGATAGAACTAGAATATCCTCACTCTGAATTTGGAAAAACGGAAATAAAGGATATCCCAAGAGTAAAAAAACTTTCATCTAAATATCTTATGAATTCTTGGTCCAATATTCCTCATGTGACCAATCATGACGAAGCAGATATAACCGAATTAGAGGAGTTTAGAACTTCTTTAACAGATATTTACACTGGAGAAAAAAAAAAAATTACTCCTTTAGCTTTTATTGTCAAAGCTTTAACTGCATCACTTAAAAAATTTCCAAATTTTAATTCATCAATTGATGAAATTGATAAAGGAAAAATGACTCTAAAAAAGTATTATCACATTGGAATAGCTGTGGATACAAAGCATGGGCTTATGGTACCAAAACTAAGAAATGCTGATAACAAGAACATAACTTTAATAGGTACTGAGCTTAAAAAATTAAGTGATCAATGCAGAAATCTTAAAATTGACAAAAAAGAATTATTTGGTGGTTCTATGACTATAACGAGTCTGGGAGGTATTGGTGGTTCTTTTTTTACACCTATTATTAATTACCCTGAAGTCGCAATTCTAGGAGTTGGTAAATCTCAAAAAAAACAAATTTTTATTGATGGAAAGTTTATAACACGAACAATTCTACCTTTATCTTTATCATATGATCATAGAATAATTGATGGAGCTGAAGCTGCTCGATTTAACAACGATTTGAAAGATAATCTTGGAAAAAATTTTGCTTATAAATTAGCTGTATAAAAAATATGTCAAAAACTCTATCATTATTTAGTGCATTACTGTGCACCTTCATTTGGGGAACTACATTTATTGCACAGGATACAGGTATGGATGACATCGGTCCATTCACTTTTAATTCTGTAAGATTTTTTGTAGGTTTTTTAGTAATTATTCCTTTAGCATTATTGTTTGAAGCAAAAAAACTAAAAAAGGAATTTAGATTTGATACGAAAACATTCATGATTCTGTCCCTTTTAATTGGAGTGTCATTATTTCTAGGCTCAGCATTACAACAGGTTGCGTTGCTTTACACCGATGTAGCTAATGCTGCTTTTTTTACAATTTTTTATGTGCCAATGGTCCCCATAATTATTTTCATCTTTAAAAAAGATTTTTTACATTGGAGTGTATGGCCATCGGTAATTTTATGTTTGATTGGTGGCTATTTATTAACAAATTTTCAAGATGCAACTGTAAGAATAGGTGACATTCTTGTAATATTGGGAGCTTTATTTTGGAGTACACATATTATTTTTACTGGTATGATTATTAAAAAGTACAATCTACCATTAACGATTGGTGCGATTCAAACTCTACTAGTTGCTCTATTTTCATTTGTTATAGGTTTATTTTCTGAAGAATTTGTAATTGAAAATATTTTGAATGAAATAGATTCAATTTTATATGCCGGGATTTTGTCAGGTGGTTTTGCATTTGTTTTACAAATTTATGCCCAAAGAAATATAACACCAGCACCAGCAGCAATAATTTTTTCTTTGGAAGGTGTATTCGCAACGATCGCCGCTTGGTTTCTTTTAAATCAAATATTAGGAATTAATAATCTATTGGGTTGTTTTTTCATATTAAGTGGAGTCCTATTATCTCAATTAGTTCCATTGATTAAGAAAACAACCTAAGTATATATTATTAAAAATAAAATTAAGCCAAGAATTATTCGGTATATTACAAATATATTGAAGGAAATTTTATTTATGAATTTAAGAAAATATTTAATTGTAAAAAATGAAAACATAAATGAAAAGAAAGTAGCAATTAATAATAAATAATTTATTTCTATTGATTGTTCAAAAGCCTCTCTCAAACCCAGGAAGCTTGCTCCTGTTAAAGCAGGTATTGATAATAAAAAAGAAATTTTACTAGAGTCAATTCTATTAAAATTTAAAAATCTTGCTGCAGTAATTGTTATTCCAGCCCTACTAACTCCTGGTATTAATGCTAATATTTGAAATAAACCTATTAATAAAATTGACTTAATATTCAAATCAGTAGAGATATTTCGATCAGTTTTTCTTTGATCAGCAAAAAAAAGTATGAATCCAAAAAACAATGTTGTTGATGCAATTATTTTTGTGTTTCTTAAAAGATGAATAAACTCAGTGGTATATAAAATATATCCAAATATTATTAAAGGCAAAGAACCAAAAATTATTAAACTTAATAATTTATTATTATTTCTTAGATCAAATAACTCTCTTCTAAAATAAAAAATTACTGCAATTAATGAGCCTAAATGTAAACTTATATCTATCAACAAAGAACTTGTCTCTAAATCGTAAAAGTTTGATACCAATATTAAATGAGCTGATGAGCTTATGGGTAAAAATTCTGAAATTCCTTGAATTGAAGAAAGAATTAAAATTTCTATAAAATCTTGAAACATATAAGTGTCGTAACTTAAAAAATATTTATTTTAAACAATTCGATTTAATCATATTAGATATGCAAAAATCAGATTAAGTAGGTTTTAAGCTAAATATTGTTATAATTAGGTCAAATTTACTGACCTATATATTTCTTTTACTGATAAAAACAATGTATATCTTGCCATAAATTTTAAAAAAATATGACTGATAAAATGCTAAAATTCGTCAAAATAGGTCAACAAACTCCACCTAAAAGAGGAGTAGATAATAGAAAAGATGATTTTAATGAAATCTATGACGAATTTATAACTCAAAAAGCACAAGAGCAGTCAAGTAGATGCTCTCAATGTGGTGTCCCCTTTTGCCAAGTCCATTGTCCGTTAAGTAACAATATTCCAGACTGGCTCAAATTGACTGCCGAGGGCAGATTAAAGGAAGCTTACGAGTTATCTCAGAGCACAAACAACATGCCCGAGGTTTGTGGTAGAATATGTCCACAAGACAGATTGTGTGAGGGTAACTGTGTTATTGAGCAGTCAGGCCATGGCACTGTTACAATTGGATCAGTCGAAAAATATATTACAGATAGTGCATGGGAGAATGGATGGATAAAACCAATTTCAGTTAAACATGAAAAAGATCAAAGTGTTGGAATAATTGGTGCTGGACCTGCTGGACTTGCAGCTGCTGAACAACTTAGGAAAAATGGATATCAAATAACTGTTTATGATAGATATGACAGAGCAGGTGGCTTGTTAATTTATGGTATACCAAATTTTAAATTAGAAAAACATGTAGTCGAGAGAAGAACCAAATTGTTGAAAGATGGTGGGATTAAATTTGAACAAAATTTTGAAGTTGGTAAGGACGCAACTTTAGAGCAACTGAGAAAAAGACATGATGCAATTTTAATTGCTACAGGGGTTTATAAACCAAGAGAGATTAATCTACCAGGGAATGACTTAGATAATATTTTTCCTGCTATGGAGTTTTTAACAGCATCAAATAAAAAAGGATTAGGAGACAAAGTTGATTTATTTGATAAAGGTATATTAAATGCCGAAGGTAAAGATGTTGTAGTTATTGGAGGTGGAGACACAGCAATGGATTGTGTTCGAACCTCAGTAAGACAAAAAGCGAACTCGGTTAAATGCTTATATAGAAGAGATAAAGATAATATGCCTGGATCTGCAAGAGAAGTAGCTAACGCAGAGGAAGAAGGTGTTGAATTTGTTTGGTTGTCTAGTCCAAAAGAATTTAAAGGAAAAAATAAAATCGAAAAATTAATTGTAGATCAAATCCAACTTGGAGACCCAGACGACTCAGGTAGAAGAAGACCAGAAATTAAACAAGGATCTGAATTTGAAATTAAAGCAGATATGGTAATAAAAGCTTTAGGATTTGATCCAGAAAACTTGCCATTATTATTTGAAGCGCAAGAGTTACAAGTTACAAAATGGGGAACAATAAAAACGGATTTTGATACCATGGAGACAAATATCAAAGGTGTTTTTGCTGCCGGAGATATTGTAAGAGGTGCATCTTTAGTGGTATGGGCAATAAAAGATGGAAGAGATGCTGCGTCATCAATCAAATCTTATCTTAAAAATATAGAATTAAAAAAATCAAAAGTTGCATAATGAGCACTTATAAAAAAAATTTAGAGTTACTTACTAAAAATAATGTTTATTCAAAAGAAATGGAACATGATGCATGTGGAGTAGGGTTAATTGCATCGACAGAGGGAAAAAAATCAAGAGAAGTTGTAGAATATGGAATTGAAGCTCTAAAAGCTGTTTGGCATCGAGGAGCTGTTGATGCTGATGGAAAAACGGGTGATGGGGCAGGAATACATTTAGAAATACCCAAAGATTTTTTTGTTGAGAAAATAGAAGTTACAGGTCACACACACGATGGTTCTGATATTTGTGTTGGGATGATTTTTTTACCTAGGAATGATTATGCTGCACAGGAAAGCTGTAAAACGATTGTAGAAAGTGAGTTAACCAAGAATGATTTTAGTATTTATGGTTGGAGGCAGGTGCCTGTTAATCCAAAAGTTTTAGGAGAAAAGGCTCTTCAAACAATGCCAGAGATAATTCAAGTACTTTTCAAAGCAAATAATAAAAATCTACTTGATAAAGATCTTGAGAGAAAAATTTATGAAACAAGAAAAAAAATTGAGAATAAAGCGTTCAATTTATCATTAAATAATTTTTATATTTGTTCAATAAGCGCTAAATCAATTATCTATAAAGGCATGTTTTTAGCTGAAGCTATTTCAGATTTTTTCTTGGATTTAAGGGATGTAAGATTTATTTCAAGATTTGCAATTTTTCATCAGAGATTTTCAACCAACACCGCTCCGAGTTGGAGTTTGGCTCAACCGTTTAGAGCAGTCGCCCACAATGGTGAAATTAATACCTATAAAGGAAACAAAAACTGGATGAGAGTTCACGAACAAGAGATGAGTAGTCCTTTTTTTGAAAATATTGAAAATTTAAAGCCAGTTATTCAAAAAGGTGTTTCAGACTCTGCGGCCCTAGATAATGTTTTTGAGTTATTAAATAAATCAGGTCAACCCGCTCCTTTAGCAAAATTAATGATGATCCCTGATGCTTGGTCAAAAAGAAATAAAACTCTACCAAAAAACCATCAACAACTGTTTAATTTTTTAAATAGCACTATGGAACCTTGGGATGGTCCTGCAGCAATTGCTGCAACAGATAATGAGTGGGTTATTGCAGCTAATGACCGTAATGGTTTAAGACCCTTAAGATACGCAATAACAAAAGATAAGTTTCTGTTTGCTGGATCTGAAACTGGAATGATCGAGTTAAATGAAAAAAGAATTTTATCAAAAGGTAGATTAGGCCCTGGTGAGATAATTGGAGTTAGAATTGAAAAAGGTAAATTATTTACGAATAACCAAATTAAAGACTATCTAGCGAAAGAATATAAACATTTTAATTCTCAGATAATAGATTTAGATGAAAAATTATTCATTTCTAATGAGAAACATAATTTTGATGGCGAGGATCTAAGGAGACGACAACACACTTTTGGAATAAGCTTAGAAGACTTAGAGTTAATTTTACATCCAATGGCAGAAGATGCTAAAGAGGCAACGGGTTCTATGGGTGATGATACACCTTTAGCAGTTTTATCAGACAAATACAGACCACTTTATCATTTTTTTAGACAAAACTTTAGCCAAGTGACTAATCCACCGATTGACTCTCTAAGAGAAAATAAAGTTATGAGTTTGAAAACTAGATTTGGTAATCTTGGGAATATTTTAGATTTTGATACCTTAACAAAAGAAAATATTTATGTTTTGAATAGCCCGGTATTATCGAATTCACAATTTAATAAATTTATTAATTTTTTTAACAAAAACTCAGTTTCTATAGATTGTACTTTTTCGAATGAGCAAAATTTATTTGACTCTATTAAAAGGATTCAAAAAGAGTCAGAAATTGCTGTTAGACAGGGTGTGACACAATTAGTTTTAAGTGACAAAGATATTTCAGATAAGAGAATGCCTATGCCAATGTTGTTATGCGTTGGAGCGATTAATACTTTTTTAATTCATAAAAAATTGAGAGGATATGTTTCAATCAATGTTCAAACTGGTGAGGCGTTAGATACCCACTCTTTTGCAACATTGATAGGAGTTGGAGCAACTACAGTTAATCCATATATAGCTTTTGATAGTTTATACCAAAGACATGAGAAAAAGTTATTTGGTCAGTACAGTTTTGATGAATGTGTCGAAAGGTATATCAAATCAGTGAATGCAGGATTGTTAAAAATCATGTCAAAAATGGGTATCTCTGTTTTAAGTTCTTATAGGGGTGGATGTAATTTTGAAACTGTTGGTCTAAGCAGATCAATAGTTGATGATTATTTTCCAGGAGTTACTTCAAAAATTTCTGGTATTGGATTGTCAGGAATTGAAAAAAAAATACGTGCAATACATAAAGAAGCATTTGAGAGTACTGATACAGTTTTGCCTATTGGTGGTATTTATAGATACAGAAAGAATGGAGAAACACATCAATATCAAGGTAGATTAATCCACTTATTACAGAGTGCAGTGGGGTCAAATTCTTATTCAGCATATAAAAAATATGCAGAGGGAATATATAACTTGCCACCAATTAATTTAAGGGATTTGATTGATTTTAGAAAAAAAAAATTAGGTCCATCTATTCAAATTTCTGAGGTTGAACCGATAGAAAAAATATTAAAGAGATTTGGTAGTGGAAGTATGTCTCATGGAGCATTATCTAAGGAGGCACATGAAACTTTGGCTATTGGGATGAATAGGATTAAAGGCGCATCCTGTAGCGGAGAAGGTGGTGAAGATGCCAATAGATTTAAAATCATGGACTCTGGTGATAGTGCGAATTCGAGGGTAAAACAAATCGCATCTGCTAGATTTGGTGTAACTATAAATTATTTAAACAATTGTAATGAAATTGAGATCAAAATTGCTCAAGGTGCAAAACCTGGTGAAGGTGGCCAATTACCAGGATTTAAAGTAACAGATGAAATTGCTAAGCTAAGACATTCAACACCAGGTGTAACATTAATTTCTCCACCTCCACATCATGATATTTATTCAATTGAGGATTTGGCTCAGCTTATTTATGATTTAAAACAAATCAACCCTAGGGCAAGAATTGGAGTCAAATTAGTTGCATCATCTGGTGTGGGTACTATTGCAGCTGGTGTGGCAAAAGCAAAAGCTGATATAATTTTAATTTCAGGACATAATGGAGGAACTGGAGCTACACCGCAAACAAGTGTAAAATATGTAGGTATTCCTTGGGAGATGGGACTTACAGAGGCAAATCAAGTTTTAACATTAAACAATCTAAGACACAAAGTTACTTTAAGAACTGATGGAGGTATTAAAACTGGGAGAGATGTGGTTATTGCAGCCATGATGGGTGCTGAGGAATATGGTGTAGCAACTACAGCTTTAGTAGCAATGGGTTGCATTATGGTAAGGCAATGTCATTCCAATACTTGTCCTGTAGGAGTATGTACACAAGATGAAAAACTAAGAGAAAAATTTACTGGAACTCCTGATAAAGTTGTAAATTTATTTACGTTTATCGCTACAGAAGTAAGAGAAATTTTAGCTTCTCTTGGTTTTAAATCTTTAAATGAAGTTATAGGTCGAACAGATTTATTGATGCAGGTAAGTAAAGCATCACCTAATCTAGATGATTTAGATCTTAATCCACTATTTGTACAAGCAGACCCTGGTAATAACAAGAGGTACTGTGAGATATCAGAAATTAACAAAGTTCCAGATACGCTGGATCAAGAGATTTGGCCTCAAATAGAAAAGGCTTTAGATAACTCTGAGAAAATAAATAATGAGTTTTTAATTAAAAATACTAATAGAGCAGTGGGTACTAGAATTTCACATCACTTGTACAAAAAATATGGCTATGAAAAATTAGAAGAAAATTTTTTAACTCTTAATTTTAAAGGTTCAGCTGGACAATCTTTTGGGGCATTTACAGCAAAAGGACTTAAACTCAATTTAAAAGGTGATGCAAATGATTATGTTGGGAAAGGTTTATCGGGAGCCACCATTTCAATAAAACTTCCTGATGAAAGTAATTTGATTTCAAATGAGAATACTATTATTGGGAATACAGTTCTTTATGGTGCAACGTCTGGTAAATTATTTGCAGCTGGTCAAGCTGGAGATAGATTTGCAGTAAGAAATTCTGGTGCAACAACTGTTATTGAAGGTTGTGACTCAAATGGTTGTGAATATATGACAGGTGGAACGGCAGTAATTCTTGGAGATGTTGGAGATAATTTTGCTGCCGGCATGACAGGAGGTATGGCTTTTATTTATGATAAATCAAAAGAATTTGAAAAAAAAGTAAACCCTGACTCAGTTGTATGGCAAAATGTAGAAACTGAATATTGGTCAAAATTTTTAAAAGAATTAATACTCGAACATAGTAATGAAACTGGATCTAATTTGTCAAAAAAAATAATCGATGATTTTGAGAACGAGTTAAAGAATTTTGTACAGGTTTGTCCAAAAGAAATGATAGATAAGCTTAAAAATCCAATCTCTAAAAAAATAAAAATACAAAAAGTTAGCTAATTATTAATTTTAACTCTCTTTTCAATATTTTAAGCCATTTAGACGAAGACAAACTATGATCACCGTTTTTTACAATTACTAATTTCTTTTTTTTCGATTTAAAAATCCTCAAAATTTTTTTTGAATAAATTTCAGGAACAGACTCATCTTTACTCCCATGAACCATTGTTACATTTATATTTTGATTTATTTTTTTGTTTAAAACTTTGTTTTTTTTTCCATCTTTTATTAATTGGTGAGTAATTGGATAAGTGTATTCACCATATTTAAGAAGATATATACCATTTTTAATGATTTCCGATTTAATTTTTTTTTTAAATTTCTTCCACATTAAGTGTTCTAGAAATTCGGGTGCAGACCCAATTCCCAAAAAACCTACGATTTGCTTCTTAAAATATTTAAATTGATTTAATGAAATCCAAGAACCCATGCTCGAGCCGATTAATATTATGTTATTTTTTTTGACAATTTTTCTAATTAGTTGTGAAGTTTCATTTGTCCATTTTGTTATATTCCCATCAATAAATTTTCCTGATGATTTTCCATGGCCTGAATATTCTAAAGCTAAAAAACCTAAATTATTTTTTTTTGCAAATCTTAAAAAAGTTTTAGGTTTTTGACCCTCTAGGTCTGATTTAAAACCATGAAGAAAAACAAGATAAGTGCTTTTCCTCTTAAAATTCGTTAAATATCTTATTCTTTTTGTTTTTGTTAGTTTTAAGTATTTAAACTTAGTCATAAAAGTTTATTAGTTATTTCGATTATTATATAATTAATTCTAATGTCATTTAATTTAAAAGTTTTACAAGTTATCCCCAAACTAGGCTACGGGGGAGCTGAAACTGGTTGTTATGATATTGCTCATTATCTTCCAGAAAATAACTGTAAATCTTTCATAGTTACAAGTGGTGGAGAGTTAACAAAATTTATAGATAGAAAAAAAGTAAAATTAATTAGATTACCTGTTCATAGCAAAAATCCTTTTTTGATTTTATTAAACTCTATAATTTTAGTTTTTATTATTTTATTTTACAATATATCTATAGTTCATGCTCGAAGTAGAGCGCCAGCTTGGTCTTGTTTAATTGCAACTAAATTAACGGGAAGAAAATTCGTAACAACTTTTCATGGAACATATAATTTCAATGGAAAAATCAAAAAATTTTATAATTCGGTCATGGTTAGGTCAGATCTTATTATAGCTGGATCTAATTTTATTTTTTCCCACATTAAAGAAAACTATTCAAATCTCATTAATGTAAAAAAAAAATTACTCGTAATATTTAGAGGCATAAATGTTGATTATTTTGACCCAAGCACATTGTTAGAAAAGGATGAAATAAAATTATTGAACGAATGGGGCATACTGGAAAATAAAAAGATTATTTTGTTACCAGGTAGATTAACATCTTGGAAAGGTCAGGAACTATTTATTGAAGCGATAAATTTGGCTAACATTGAATTAGGTTACGAAGCATTTTATGCAGTAGTCCTAGGAAATGATCAAGGACGAGATGTATATAAAAAAAAGTTGCATCATCTTTGTGAACGATACAAAATTTCTAAACAAATAAAATTTATTGATACATGTGAAAATATGGCTTTAGCTTATAAAGTTTCAGATATAATTGTTTCAGCTTCAATTGAACCAGAAGCATTTGGACGAGTTGCGGTAGAAGCCCAATCAATGGAAAAGCTGATAATTGCTAGTAATATTGGTGGATCAAATGAAACTGTAATTAATGAAAAAACAGGATTACTATTTGAGTCTGGAGATCCAAAATCTTTAAGTAAAAAAATAATACAAGCTTTAACCATGGACGAAAGCTTATTGAAAACTATGGGTATTGAAGGTAGAAAAAACATTGTAAAAAAATTTAATGTTGAAAAAATGTGTTTTTCTACTTATTCAGAATATAAAAGATTAATTAATTAAATGCTTACAATTAAACTACCAGATGGAAATAATCTTGAGTTTCCAAAAGAGGTCACAGGTTTAGAAATTGCAGAAAAAATAAGCAAATCTCTTTATAAAGAAGCTTTGATAATGAGTGTAAATGGTGAGCTCAAAGATTTATATTTTTTGATTAAAGAGGATTCTTTAGTAAAAATTTTCACTGCAAAAGATCCAGAGGGATTAGAAGTCATTAGGCACGATGCTGCTCACATTATGGCAATGGCTGTTCAAGAATTATATCCTGGAACCCAAGTTACCATTGGGCCAGTGATTGAGAATGGATTTTATTATGATTTTGCAAGAGAAGAACCATTTACCGATGAAGATCTTAAAAAAATTGAGAAAAGAATGTTAGAAATAATAGACAAAGACGTAAAAACGAGAAGAGAAGTTTGGGATAGGGATAAAGCAATTAAGCATTTCAAAAAGATTGGAGAAAAATACAAGGCAGAAATCATCGAAAGTATTCCTGAAAGTGAGGAGCTTTCAATTTACCATCACGGTGATACTTGGCATGATTTATGTAGAGGGCCACATTTGTTATCCTCTGGTAAAATTGGTAAAGCTTTTAAACTTACTAAAGTATCAGGGGCATATTGGCGAGGTGACTCTAATAATGAAATGCTTCAAAGAATTTATGGAACTGGTTGGGCAACAAAAAAAGACTTAGATGATTATTTAAGAAGAATTGAAGAAGCTGAGAAAAGAGATCATAGAAAATTGGGTAAAGAAATGGATTTATTTCATTTTAGAGAGGAAAGCCCTGGCTCTGTTTTTTGGCATGAAAAAGGCTGGGCACTTTTTCAAAAACTTATTAGTTATTTAAGAGTTAAACAAGATAAAGCAGGATACAAAGAAGTAAATACACCAGAGGTATTAGACAGATTACTTTGGGAAAAGTCTGGACACTGGGAAAAATATGGAGAAAACATGTATACATCCCAAACACCTGATGAAAAAGTTTTCGCTATCAAACCTATGAATTGTCCGGGTCATATTCAAGTTTTTAATCAAGGTCTTAAAAGTTATAGAGATTTACCATTAAGAATTACAGAATTTGGAAAAGTTCATAGATATGAACCTTCTGGTGCACTTCATGGTCTTCTAAGAGTTAGAGCTTTTACTCAAGATGATGCTCACATTTTCTGCTCAGAAGATCAAATTACAAGCGAATGTTTAAATGTAACAAATTTAATTTTAGATATTTACAAAGATTTAGGATTTAAAAACGTAATTTTGAAATATGCAGACAGGCCCGAGATAAGAGTTGGCGAAGATCATGTTTGGGATAAAGCAGAGGCCTCTTTGTTGGAAGCAGTAAAAGCTACAAAACTTGAATATAGTATCAACAAAGGAGAAGGTGCTTTCTATGGACCTAAAATTGAATTTGTTTTAAGAGATGCAATTGGTAGAGATTGGCAATGTGGGACAGTACAAGTTGATTTAAATTTACCTGGGAGATTAGATGCTTCCTACGTGGATAAGGATGGAATAAAAAAAGTACCAGTCATGTTACATAGAGCAATGTTTGGTTCACTTGAGAGATTTATTGGAATACTAATTGAAAATTATGCTGGCAAATTTCCATTTTGGATTTCTCCTTTACAAACTGTGGTAATACCTATTTCTGAAGACTTTGAGAACTATGCAAAAGAAGTGACTAAAAAAATAAAAGATGTAGGTATAAGTTCAATTGTTGACTTAAAAAAACATAATCTAAATTATAAAATTAGAGAACATTCTTTAGCAAAAATACCAATTCTACTGATTTGTGGTAAAAAAGAAGTTGACAGTAAGAGTGTAACCATTAGAAGATTGGACTCTAATAAACAAGAAAATATGAAATTAGACTTATTTTTAAAAAGTTTTTCTGCGCTAAACAAAGTATCTTAAAATTTAGTGGCAGATAGCAAAAAAAATTATTTCCAAAAAAAAACTAAAGATCGTGGCCCGAGATCTAATAATAGAATTTCATCACCCGAAGTTCAGGTGATCGCAAATGATGGAAATAATTTGGGAATTTTGAATACGAATGAGGCAATTACAATTGCTAAGAGAGAAGGATTAGATCTTATAGAAATATCTCCCAATGCTAATCCACCCGTTTGTAAAATTATGGATATGGGAAAGTTTAAATATGATGCTCAAAAAAAAGCGAACCTTGCAAGGAAAAAGCAAAAAATAGTCTCATTAAAAGAAATTAAGATGAGACCTGTTACGGAGGTCCATGATTATGAATTCAAAGTAAAAAATGCAAAAAAATTTATTGCTAAAGGTGATAAGGTAAAATTTACAATAAGATTTAAAGGTCGTGAACTTCAACACTCTCATCTTGGAAATGAGCTTATGGCTAAAATTAAAGAGGATATGAAAGATATTGGTAAAATAGAATTACATCCAAAGTTTGATGGTAAACAAATGATTATGGTAATCCAGCCTTTATAAGGCTTAATATAGGTTGTAAATTTATTTCTTTGTATGTATAACCTCGCTCAATTATGCCAAAATTAAAAACCAAAAGCTCAGCTAAAAAAAGATTTAAGATATCGGCCAAGGGAAAAGTTATCATGGCGCAAGCTGGTAAAAGGCATGGAATGATTAAAAGAACTAATTCACAAATAAGAAAATTAAGAGGCACTACTACAATGTCAAAACAAGATGGAAAAATTGTTAAGTCGTACATGCCTTATAGTTTAAGAGGTTAAAATGGCTAGAGTAAAAAGAGGTGTTACAAGTAGAGCAAAACATAAAAAAGTTTTAAAAGCTGTTAAGGGTCAGTGGGGTCGAAGAAAAAATACTATTAGAGTTGCAAAACAAGCCATGGAAAAGGCAATGCAATATGCTTACAGAGATAGAAGAAATAAAAAAAGAGATTTTAAATCTTTATGGATTCAAAGAATTAATGCAGGCGTAAGAGCTGAAGGATTAACTTATTCCAAATTTATTAATGGCCTAAATAAATGTGGAATTAAAATTGATAGAAAAATACTTGCTGAGATAGCTTATGATAGTCCAGAAGCCTTTAAAACTATTGTTCAAAAAGCACAATCTGCACTAAATTAATCTTCACTATTGTTTTATTTTGCTGAAGAAATAATCTGTAAAAATGTCAGATCTTAAAAAAATAAAAGATGAATTTATTTCGAAACTAAAAAGTAAATTAAACTTATCAGAAGTAAATCAAATAAAATCTGATTTATTTGGTAAGAATGGATTAGTTTCATCAGAATTCAAAAAGATAGGAACCATTGCAGATACCGAAAGAAAAAAATTTGCCTCAGAACTGAATGTCATTAAGGATGAGTTGCAAGGTTTAATTAATTTGAAAATAAATGAAATTGAAAATGAAGAAATTAAAGAAAAGTTACAAAAAGAAAAAATTGATATTACTTTGCCTGAAAGACCATTTGTGAGAGGTAAAATTCACCCTGTGTCCCAAACAATTGATGAAATATCTTCGATTTTTTCTGAAATCGGTTTCAGCGTTGAAGAAGGTCCAGATGTTGAGAGTGAATATAATAATTTTACTGCACTCAACACACCAGATAATCATCCAGCTAGAGATATGCATGACACTTTTTATCTTGATGATAAAAAAGAAAAATTATTACGCACACATACTTCTCCAGTTCAAATTAGAACAATGCTTAAAGATAAACCACCATTTAAAATAATAGCTCCTGGCAGAACATATAGATCAGATAGCGATCAAACACACGCACCTATGTTTCATCAGGTTGAAGGTCTTCATATAGATAAAGAGATAAATATGGGACATTTAAAAGGATGTCTAAATTATTTCATTAAAGAATTTTTTGAACTGGATAAAATTAAAATGAGATTTAGACCAAGTCATTTTCCTTTCACAGAGCCATCTGCTGAGGTTGATATAGGATACGAGATGAAGGATGGTAAAATAGTAATTGGCGAAGGTGATCAATGGCTTGAAATTTTAGGTTGCGGGATGGTGCACCCAAATGTTTTGAGAAATGTTAAGGTAGATCCAACAAAGTTTCAAGGATATGCGTTTGGGATGGGTATTGATAGGTTGGCTATGTTAAAGTATGGGATTAATGACTTACGAGCTTTTTTCGATTGTGACTATAGATGGTTAAATCATTTTGGATTTGATCCTTTAGACGTACCAACAAATTATAGAGGCTTAAGTAGATGAAAATCACATTTGATTGGCTTAAAGATCATTTAAAGACAAATTTAAAAGAAAAAAAACTTTTAGAGCAACTTACTAATGTTGGATTAGAGGTAGAAGGAGTACAAAATCTCTCCTCAGATAAAGAGCATTTTAAAGTAGCTAAAATCATTAAAACAATAAAGCATCCAAATGCGGATCGGCTAAAAATTTGCGATGTCAATGTTGGTGACAAACAATTAAAAAAAGTTGTGTGTGGAGCTGCTAACGCAGTTGAGGGATTAATTACGGTATATGCCCCTCCAGGATCAATTATCCCAAAAACTAAAACAAAACTAGTTGTAGCTAAAATAAGAGGAGTTACTTCTTATGGAATGCTTTGCTCAGAGTCTGAATTAAATTTATCTGACGAATCTGATGGTATAATTGAATTATCTTCAGGATACAAAAAAATTATTGGTAAGAGTTATTTTTCAAAATCAAAATCTAATTTGATTGATTTATCTATAACACCTAATAGACCAGATTGTCTTGGTATAAGAGGAATTGCAAGAGATCTAGCCGCCTCGGGCTTTGGAAAATTGACTGACTTAAAGGAAAAAAAAATTAAATCAAATATTAGACAATCTTTAAAAGTAAAAATAAAAAAAGAGAAAAATCAAGGGTGTAGTATATTTGGTAGTTGTCTTATTACCAATTTAAAAAACGTTGAAAGTCCTCAATGGCTTAAGGACAAATTGATTTCAATAGGCCAAAAACCAATTTCTGCAATAGTTGATATTACAAACTATGTAATGTTTGATATTAATCGTCCGCTGCATGCCTATGATGCTGATAAAATCGAAAAAGGCATTATAGTTCGAAATTCAAAAACAGGAGAGAAATTTACTGCTTTAGATAATAAGAATTATAAGCTGGAAGATGGAATGTGTGTGATCAGTGATCACAAAGGTGTTTTAGGATTGGGCGGAATTATTGGTGGAATAAGATCAGGAACAGAATTAGACACAAAGAATATATTATTAGAGTCGGCTTATTTTAAACCTCGATCAATAAGGACCACTGCAAAAAAATTGAGTCTTGATACTGATGCAAAGTTTAGATTTGAGAGAGGTATTGATCCATTATCGATTGAGGATGGCTTGAATAAGGCTGCAATATTAATCAAAGAAGTTTGTGGTGGCAAGATTAGTAAAATCGATATACAAAAAGTCGAAACCCATAAAACAAAAATAGTTAAATTTGATATCAATTCATTTAAAAAAATAGCAGGTTTTAATATTTCTACTAAAGAAATTTTTAAAATTTTAGAAGATCTTGGTTTTAAATTTAAAAAGAAAAAAAAATTTTTTGAATTGACTGTTCCATCATGGAGACCCGATATCACACAACAAGTAGATATTGTTGAAGAATTGGTAAGAATAGTTGGTTATGATAAAATAAAGATTGTAGATCCAATCAAAGAAAGAAAGAAACCTACTTTAAATAGATCACAAAAGTTATTTCATTTTTTACAGAGATCAGTGGCGTCAAAAGGCTATCTAGAGGTAATTACTTGGTCGTTTACAGATTCGAATTACAACGATTATTTCAGAGACTCTAAAAAAGAAATTAAAATTGTAAATCCAATAAGTGCTGAATTAGATGTTTTGAGAAGTTCGGTATTTTCAAACTTGATAATCTATATGAGTAAAAATCTTGACAGAGGTTTTAAAGATTTGTCAATTTATGAAATCGGTCCAACTTTTATTGGTTCAAGGCCTGGTGAACAAAATACAGTAGTATGTGGTTTATCATCAGGAAAAAAATCAAGATTATCTTGGATTGAAAAAGAGAGAAACGTTGATGTCTTTGATGTTAAAAAAGATGTAGTCCAAACTTTAATTGAAGCAGGATATAAATCAGAAGAATTTTTTATAGACAACGAAACTCCAAATTATTATCATCCAGGTAAATCTGGTAGGTTATTTTTAAAAAAAAATGCAGAGTCAGTAGCAGCTTATTTTGGCGAAATTCACCCTAATATAATTAAAAAAACTGATATAAAGACAGAGTCTTTAGTGGGTTTTGAAATATTTTTAGATAATCTAAAATTACCGCAAACAACATTAAACAACCAAAAAAATAAATTTAATATTTCAGATTATCAAAAATCCGAGAGAGATTTTGCATTCATTGTAAATAAAGATGTCAATGCGCAAGATTTGATTAATGCTGTCTCAAATGTAGACCAAAAATTGATCAGAAATATCAGAGTTTTTGATGTTTATGAGGGTAACAATATTCCTGATAATTATAAATCGATAGCGTTGAGTGTTACGATCCAATCTACAGAGAAAACATTAAATGATAATGATTTAGAAAATATTAATAAATTAATTATCAAAACAGTAGAAAATAAAACTGGTGCAAAGATCCGTTCTTAATAAAAATGACTACAATTGATCATATAAGAAATTTCGCAATAATTGCTCATATAGATCATGGCAAATCTACAATAGCAGATAGAATAATTCACAGATGTGGAGGATTGACTGAAAGAGAGATGAAAGCCCAAGTTTTAGATTCGATGGATATAGAAAGAGAGAGAGGAATAACCATCAAAGCTCAAACTGTGAAACTCAATTATAAATCTAAAAATGGTAAAGAGTACATTTTGAATATAATTGATACACCAGGTCATGTAGATTTTAGTTATGAAGTAAGTAGGTCTCTTTACGCTTGTGAAGGGTCTATCCTTATAGTAGATAGCACACAAGGTGTTGAGGCTCAAACTTTAGCAAATGTTTACCAAGCATTAGATATTAATCACGAAATTATTCCTGTTTTAAATAAAATCGATTTACCCGCATCTGATTTAGAAAGAACAAAAAAACAGATTGAAGATGTTATAGGTATCGAAACTCAAAATGCTATCCCATGTTCGGGAAAAACTGGAGAAGGAATAGACAACATATTAGAGCAAATAATTAGTCAATTGCCTGGGCCGGAGGGAAATTTAGATCAAGACCTGAAATGTTTATTAGTAGACAGTTGGTATGACACGTATTTAGGGGTAGTAATTTTAGTCAGAGTTATTAATGGTAAGATTACAAAAAATATGAAAATTAAAATGCTTTCAACCAATCAAGACTATGTTGTTGAAAAAGTTGGTTTATTTACACCTAAACCAAAAGATGTGAGTGAACTAAATTCTGGAGAAATAGGATTTATTACAACTGGTATAAAAGTTCTATCTGATACTAAAGTTGGGGATACTATTTGTGATGCATCGAGACCTAAAGTCGAAGCTTTGCCAGGCTTTAAACCAAGTAAACCAGTTGTTTTCTGCGGTCTATTCCCAGTAGACAGTTCTGAATATCAGAAATTGAAAGATGGATTAGCAAAGTTGCAACTTAATGATGCAAGTTTTTCCTATGAGGCTGAGTCCTCTTCAGCTCTTGGTTTAGGTTTTAGATGTGGTTTTTTAGGATTATTACACTTAGAAATTATAACAGAAAGATTAGAGCGAGAATTTGATGTTAACTTATTAACAACTACACCAGGTGTTGTCTACAAGGTAAAACTAAATAATGGAGAGATTAAAGATTTACAAAATCCTTCAAGCTTACCTGACCCAACTTTTATTCAATCAATAGAGGAACCATGGATCAAAGCAACTATTATTACTCCAGATAATTATTTGGGATCTATAATAAAATTGTGTCAGGATAAAAGAGGGATACAAACAAATTTAAGTTATTCTGGAACTAGAGCTGTTGTTACTTACAAGTTGCCATTAAATGAAGTAGTTTTTGATTTTAATGATAGGATTAAATCAATGACAAGTGGTTATGCAAGTTTTGATTATGAAATTTTAGAACACAGAGAAGGTGAATTAGTTAAACTTAGTATTTTAGTTAACGGAGAGCCAGTGGACGCTCTTGCAATGATGATACATAAAGATTTTGCTCAAAAAACAGGAAGAGAGGTGTGCGAAAAATTAAAAGATTTAATTCCAAGACATAATTTTATGATACCTATTCAGGCTGCTATAGGAGGAAAAATTATTGCGAGAGAAACAATTAAGGGTTTCAAAAAAGATGTATTAACCAAAATACATGGTGGTGGAGCTACCGATAGAAAAAGAAAACTTTTAGAAAAACAAAAAAAAGGAAAAGCAAGATCTAAACAATTTGGCAGGGTGGAAATACCACAGGAAGCATTCATAGGTGTTTTAAAAATTTCTAAAGAAAAATAAGTTATATGGTTTTTTATTTAAATTTAAATTGATATTTTTTTTGATAATATTAAAATTAAAGTAGTGATTAGTTATTCTGATTTAACATTTATAATTGTTACATTTAAAAGTGAACACATAATCAATAACTGTTTAAAAGATATCCCTGAAGAGTGTGACAAAATTATTATCGAGAATTCTGGTAATTATAAATTTTATAATATTCTAGAGCAAAAAATTCCAAATCTAAAAGTTTTTGTAATGAATAATAATGGTGGTTTTGGTAAGGCAAATAATTTTGGAATTTCAAATTCAAACACTGAATATCTATTTCTGATCAATCCAGATACAAAAATACATAAGTTAGAAATTGATAAAATTATTGAAGTTATTCAAAATGTTGATTTTGCTATAGCGGCACCCCAAATAGTTGAGAAGTTTAAAGTTTATAAACAGAATAAAGGAATTAAAGATTACATTTTCGTGAATGAAGTACGTGGAATGGCTATGATATTGAATAAAAAAAAATTTTTAAATTCTTTTTTTGATGAAAATTTTTTTTTATATTTGGAAGAAATAGATCTTTGCCGAAGAATTAAAAAAATGGGTGAAAAAATAATTGAAATAAATGTTGAGGTCTCACATTTAGGGAACCAGTCACATAATAGTGAAAGCTTTGAGATTGAGATGTCCAGAAATTGGCACTGGATGTGGTCTAAATTTTATTTTAGCAAGAAATATAAAGGATATGTATTAAGTTTAATTATTTTTTTTCCTATACTAATTAAACTTTTAATTAAATTAATATTTTATTTTATATTAAGAAATAATATAAAACTTACGATCTCTAAAATGAGATTTAAAGGTTTGTTAACATCTATAATTGGTAAAAATTCTTATTATAGACCAAAAATTTAACTAAATAATAAACAGTGTTGTGATTTAAATATTTAAGATTATTATTTTATGAACTGTAATATTGAATATATCGTAGAATATTTGGAGAGGTGGCCGAGCGGTTTAAGGCGCACGCTTGGAAAGCGTGTTTAGAGGAAACTCTTTCGTGGGTTCGAATCCCACTCTCTCCGCCATGTAAAAAGCCAATATTTTCAAGCTTTATTTAACGATTTAAATTCAACAACCTAATGATAAGTGAACAAAAATTTAAAAAAAATGTTATAATAATTTTTCCCAGTTATATAAAAAAATGACAAATATAAATAACTATCAAGCAGATTCAATTAAAGTACTTAAGGGTTTAGAAGCAGTCAGAAAAAGACCAGGAATGTACATTGGTGATACTGATGATGGCACTGGTTTACATCATATGGTTTATGAAGTAGTTGATAATTCCATTGATGAAGCACTAGCTGGATTTTGTAAAAATATTCACGTTCGAATTAATTCAGATGGTACTATTACAGTGAGTGATGACGGTCGAGGAATACCTGTAGATATTCATAAAGGGGAAAAAAAATCTGCTGCAGAAGTTATCATGACGCAATTACACGCAGGAGGTAAATTTGATCATGAATCATATAAAGTTTCAGGAGGATTACACGGTGTTGGTGTTTCAGTAGTGAATGCATTATCAGAAAGTCTCTGGCTTGAAATTTATAGAGATGGAAGAGCGTATTTTATTGAGTTTCAAAACGGAAAAGCAAAAGCACCACTAAAAGTAAAAGGCAAGTCAAAAGAAACTGGCACAAAGATAACTTTTAAACCTTCAAAAGAAATTTTTTCTTCAATTAAATTCAGCGAAAAAATTTTGATAAAACGTATGAGAGAATTGGCTTTTCTTAATAAAGGTATTAAAATTACCTTTGTTGATGCTAGTCAAAAAAAAGAAAAATCTAATGAATTCAAATTCGAGGGTGGGATTTTACAGTTCGTTGAATTTATAGATCAAAAAAGAGAAAATTTACAGAATAAGAATGGAAATAATTTATTCAAGAAACCTATTTATATTGAGGGCAAAAAGAGTAATGTTGAAATTGAATGTTCATTAAAATGGAATGCATCATACTCTGAGGAGATTTTTCCTTATACAAATAATATTTTTCAAAAAGACGGTGGAACACATTTATTAGGGTTTAGAAGTGCGCTAACACGGGTTATAAACAAATATGCAAATGAACACAATCTCCTCAAAAAAAATAAATTCACAATTTCAGGTGATGATATAAAAGAGGGCCTAACATGTGTACTTTCAATAAAAATTCCAGATCCTAAATTTTCTTCTCAAACAAAAGATAAACTTGTTTCTTCAGAAGTTAGAATGATCGTTGAAACAGTGATAAATGAAAAATTATCAATTTGGTTTGATCAAAACCCTTCGATTGCAAAAATCATATTGTCAAAAGTGATTCAAGCAGCTCTAGCTAGAGATGTAGCCAGAAAAGCAAGGGAAAGTGTAAGAAGAAAAGGAGCTTTGGAATTAAGTGGCCTGCCTGGAAAATTAGCTGATTGCCAAATCGGAAAACAAGAAGGCACAGAATTATTTATTGTTGAGGGAGACTCGGCGGGGGGCTCAGCCAAACAGGGTAGAGACAGATTAAATCAAGCAGTTTTACCTTTAAGAGGAAAAATTCTAAATACTTATGTTGAGGATTTAAAATTTAAAAAGGATAGAAATGGTAATGGGAATGGATCTGATCAAAGGACCAAGGCGCTATCTAAGATGATCTCCTCTAATGAAATTATTACTTTAATCAATGCACTTGGGCTTGATCCAAAAGCTCAGGAAATAGATTTAAAAGATTTAAGATATGGTAAAATAATTATCATGACAGATGCCGATGTAGACGGTTCACACATAAGAGCTTTATTGTTAACTTTTTTTAATAATAAACCATTTAACAAGTTAATTGAAAATGGACACATATATTTAGCTCAACCACCTTTGTTTAAAATAAATAAAGGCACTAAAGGAGTCTATATAAGAGATGAGAAAGAACTAGAAAATTATATAATTAAGAGTAGTAAAGAATTTAGAAATTATAAAAAAAGTTCTAAAGATTACCAAAAAAAGCTAGAGCATGAAAAATCAAAAATGAATATTCAAAGATTTAAAGGTTTGGGAGAAATGAATCCTGAGGAACTTTGGAGCACGACCTTAAATCCTGAAACTAGAAATTTATTACAAGTTAAGTATTCTAAAGATCTAAAAAAAGATCAAGATTTAATTCATACATTGATGGGAAGTGATGTTGCATTAAGAAAAGATTTTATTGTGTCAAATGCTATTAATGTACAAAATTTAGATATTTAAAAATGAGGTTCTTTGAGGACTCAAAGTATTATTCTCTTAAAAAATCTACATATATAAATCTAAGATGGATTGGAGTCATTGGTCAATTAATTTCTATTTATTTAGTTCATTTTTATTTTGGTTTCAAATTTGATTTTTTTCTTACCAATTTAATAATTTTTTTTGGGGTATTAAGTAATTTATATTTAATCTTTATCTATAAAAAAACTCAGCTATCAGATAGGTCAGCTTTAATATTTTTACTTTTTGATATTATTCAATTAACTGTTTTAATTTATTTAACTGGAGGCGCAAAAAATCCTTTTATAATCTTTATAATTATACCAAGTATTTTTGCTTCAACTAATCTTGGATTAAAAACTAACTTATTAATAGTTTTGATAACCTGTATTATGATTATTTTTCTCACATTTTACGCAAGAGATTTACCATATCCATTAGCCAACCACTTTCACATAAGTGATTATATTTATTATTCAATACCTATTTCTTTGATTATAGCATTAATATTTTTAAATTATTTTGCAATAATCTTTGGAAGAGAATCAAGATTAAGAAAAGAAGCTTTAAACAAAATGGAAGAAATTATGGCAAAAGAACATGAAATGTTATCTTTAGGAGGTCAAGCAGCAGCGGCAGCCCATTCTCTTGGAACGCCTTTATCTACAATTAAAATAATTTCACAAGAATTAACAAAACAATTAAAAAATCAAAAAGATGTAATTCAGGATATTGAGTTACTCTCAAGTCAGGTCGAGAGATGTAATCAAATTTTAAAAAAGTTATCATTAAATCCTGATGTAGAGGATAATTTTATTGATGAGGATTTGACTATGAGAGGTTATCTTAAAGAGATAATATCCTCTTTCAAAGAAACTAGTAAAAATAAGTTTAATTTTAATTTTGAGCAAGATGCGCACTCAAAAAAAATAACCAAATCAATAGAAATAGTTTATGGTCTTAGAAATTTCATAGGTAATGCAAATAAATTTTGCAAAAATAAAATTTATATAAATTTAAAATCAAATACCGAAAATACTATTGTGACCATTGAGGATGATGGCGAGGGATACTCAAATGACATTCTTTCAAAAATAGGAGAACCTTATCTAAAATCAACTGATAAAAATAGTGGATTAGGTTTAGGATTATTTATAGGAAAGACTTTATTAGAAAAAAATTTTGCCACCGTTAATTGTTGGAATTCTCAAACAAGAAGTGGTGCCGAAGTGACAATAAAGTGGAAAAATAAAGATTTGTTCAATCTTTAATGTAAATTTTTTTTACTTTTAAAAAGTTCACTCAATTGAGAAATCATGACATCTCCCAATTCATTGACATCCGTAATTTTTATCGCTCGATTATAGTATCTTGATACATCATGGCCTATTCCAATCGCTAAAATTTCAGTTTCAGTTTTTTCTTCGATAAATTTCACAATTTTCTTTAAATGTTTTTCAAGAAAATCTCCTGAATTGACTGACAGGGTTGAGTCATCAACTGGTGCTCCATCAGAAATTACCATTAATATTTTTCTTTCTTCTTTTCTTTTTTTTAATCGATTAAATGCCCAAGAAATTGCTTCTCCATCAATATTTTCTTTTAATAATCCTTCTTTTAACATTAAACCAAGATTATTTTTACATTGTCGCCAATGTGTATCAGCACCTTTATAAATTATGTGTCTTAAATCATTTAATCTACCCGGTGTTTTTGGTTTACCCTCTCTATTCCAAAACTCTCTACTTTTTCCACCTTTCCAATTTTTAGTTGTGAAACCCAATATTTCAACTTTAACAGAACATCTTTCTAAGGTTCTTGATAAAATATCAGCGCAAATTGCAGCAATTGTAATTGGACGTCCTCTCATAGACCCTGAGTTATCTATTAAAAGAGTAACGACAGTGTCTTTAAAATCTAAATCTTTTTCTTTTTTAAAAGATAATGAATTATAAGGGTTCATTATTATCCTTGGTAGTTTTGAACTATCCAATAACCCTTCCTCTAAATCAAACTCCCAGGCTCTATTTTGCTTTGCCAACAGCTGTCTTTGAAGTTTGTTCGCAAGTTTGGTAATAACGTCCTGGAAACTTATTAACTGCTGATCTAAAGTTTTTCTTAATTTTGAAGCTTCATCGGAGTTTTCTAAATTTTCTGCCTTAATAATTTCATCAAACTGAGTCGTAAAAATTTTATAGTCTGTATTTAAATCTCTAATTGTTTTTTTTTGAATAGTTTGCACGTTATTTTGTTGATCAGACTCACTATCAATTAGTTGCTCATCAAGTTTGTACTCGTCTATGTCATATTCAGCGTCTAAACCAGCTTCGGTTTGTTCATTTTTATTTTCATCTCTAAAGTCATCAGAATTATTATCTTGATCATCATGGGATGGATTATTTTGACCATCATCTTGGTTTTCTTCCCTGGTCTCTCTATTGTCCTCATTTTTAAAAATATCCATTTCTTTTAATATTTCTGAAAACTTTAAAGAATATTCATTTTGATATTCTAAATTTTCTTTTAAAAATTCAATGTGTTTATCCATTACTTTATCGAAGTCTTTCTCCCAAAAATTTAATATATTACTGTTTAAGGTATTTAATTTTACATTCAGAAATCTCTTTAACATATACAATTCAAAAGCCTCTACTACCGGTACATCTTCTTTTGAATTTAGTTGGTCTTTTCTTTTTAATTTGATTATTTGACTATAATTTTCTTTAAGATTTTTTTCTATCCCTTTTAACATTTTTGAGCCCAGGCACTCATACCTTACTTTTTCTGCGATAGAATAAAGAGACTTATATGAAGAATTTAAAGGTAAATTCTTTTTGTAAATTACATCACTTGAGAACTTTTTTTTTAAGGCAGACGAGTCAGACTCTGCTCTAGCTTTAATGAAATCTTCTTTTGAGTTAAGATTTTCAATATTTACAAAATTCAAGTCTTTTTTATTTTTTTCATCAATATTCTTAAGATTAATATCGTCTGAAATCACTCTTGCTGTTGAAGTTAAAGCTTGCTTAAGTTTTTCTCTTAAGTTTTCAGCCTTATTATTTTTCATTTAAATTTGAATGTTTGCTAGTGACTCCGGTAGTTCTTCTCCGAAACATCTTTGGTAGTATTCTGCAATTATATTTTTTTCAATTTCATCACATTTATTTAGAAAAGTGACTCTAAATGCGTATCCTACATCTCTAAATATTTCTGCATTTTCAGCCCAATGCAGTACTGTTCTTGGACTCATTACAGTACTTATATCTCCAGAAATAAATCCTTTTCGAGTTAAGGATGCAACTTTTATCATATTTGAAACTTTCTCTTTTCCTTTAGGATTATTTAAAGATTTATTTTTAGCTAATATAATATCCATTTCTTTATCTAAACTTAAGTAGTTAAGAGTTGTTACAATATTCCACCTATCCATTTGACCTTGATTTATTTGTTGTGTACCATGGTAAAGTCCACTCGTATCACCAAGTCCTACAGTATTAGAAGTTGCAAACAATCTAAAATATTTATTTTGTTTTAAAACTTTATTTTTATCAAGAAGTGTAAAATTCCCTTCTGACTCAAGCACTCTCTGAATGACAAACATTACATCTGGTCTACCAGCATCATACTCATCAAAGACTAAAGCGATGGGGTTTTGTATTGACCAAGGAAGAATTCCTTCTTTAAATTCAGTAACTTGTTTACCATCTTTTAAAACAATTGCGTCTTTACCAATTAGATCAATTCTACTAATATGACTATCAAGATTTACCCTGATGCATGGCCAATTTAATCTTGCAGCAATTTGTTCAATATGAGTAGATTTTCCTGTGCCATGATAACCTTGAACAAGCACTCTCTTATTGAACGCAAATCCAGAAATTATAGCTAAAGTTGTATCTCTATCAAATTTATAGTTTTTATCAATTTCAGGCACGTAATCATTTTTCTTTGAAAACGCTTCGACTTCCATTTCTGAGTCTATCCCAAAAGTTTGTTTAATCGAAACTTTTATATCCGGCTGATTGTCAATATTAGGTGTCAATTTTTTCTCTATAAGTATTTTTTAATTGGGTGTACGCAAGTGTTATTAACTTAAGTTTTTCTTCATATTTTTTATTTCCTAAATTCATATCAGGGTGAAATTTTTTGACAAGTGTTTTGAATTTTTCCTGAATTTTCATCCATTTCATACCCACTGACAATCCAAGTATTTCAAAAGCTTTTATATCCTTATGATCAAATTTAAATTGACGCATATAATTAAAATTACTTTTAATTTTTTTATTATCAAATTCATCTTTTAAGGTGTTATTCCATAATACTTTAAAGAAATTATCTGAAGAGCTAAAGCTTTGAGTAGGCTTATGCCAAGTCATATCTGATTTTAAAAAATTCATTATTTGATTATCGTTCATGCCTGAAAAATAATTCCAATTTTTATTAAATTCTTTTACATGTTTTAAGCATAACATTCTGAACTTTTTACTATTATCTCTCTCAATAGGCGCTCTATATTCACCTAACTCTTTACAATTATTCCAATCACAAATATTTTTCATGATATAATAAATATATAATGAATATAAATAACTTAATTGCAATCGTAAAAGAAAAATTAAAGAAAAAAATTATTATGCAGGATATCAAAATTGAAGATAAGTCATTTCTTCATGTTGGTCACAAAGGTAATGACAAAAAAAAATTTCACTTGAAAATTTTGATTAATTCAAAAGAACTCTCCAAAATGAGTAGAATTCAAAGTAATAAAAAAATTTATAAAATTTTAGATACAGAACTCAAAAATTATATTCACTCTATTCAAATCTTAATTAGCTAGCTCTCTGTTTAAAAACATTTTTATTTTTTTTTTGTCAAAATTAACGTTCATTAAAGGCTTTCCAATTTTTTTTAATAATATTAAATTTATTTTATTAGAAGTATTTTTTTTATCATTCATCATAAACGATATAATTTTATTTACATCTTTTAAGAAAAAATACTTTTTTATGTTATTTGGTAAACCAAAACTTTCTATATGTTTTATAATAATTTCAAATTCATTTGAGGATAAATAATTATTTAATCTACTAAATTTAAGAGCTGTAGTTATTCCTAAGATAACAGCTTCACCGTGGTTCAATTTCCTAGAAAAGTTTAAGCTTGCCTCATAAGCATGTGCGAAGGTATGACCAAAATTTAAAATTTTCCTTATGTTTTTTTCTTTCTCGTCTTTTTCAACTACTTTTTTTTTAATTTTGCAACTCTCATAAATAGCTTTTTCAATATACGGAGATTTGAATTTTAAAATTTTCTCAAAATTATTGTTTAGGAATTGAAAAAATTTTTTATTTGAAATTATAGAATGTTTTAAAATTTCTCCGTAACCACATATAGTTTCTCTTTTTGGAAGAGTGTTTAAAAAATCAGTATCACTTATCACTAATTTAGGCTGGTAAAAACTTCCAATGAGATTTTTTCCATGTTTTGTGTTCACTCCAGTTTTACCTCCTATTGAGGAGTCAACCTGAGCTAAAAGAGTTGTTGGTATATTTATGAATTTTAAACCTCTTTTGAATATACTTGCAGCATATCCAGCAATATCACCAGTTATACCACCGCCAACACTTATCAAAATGTCTTCTCTTGAAAAATTTCTTTTTAATAATATTTCTAAAATTTTATTAGTTGTCCATTGATTTTTATTTTTTTCGTTTGCTTTAATAAAATGTAAATACGTTTCTCTTTTGTTTAATTTTTTTTTTATAATATTAACTTTTTTTCTTGGAACATTTTTGTCAACAATGATTAGACATTTCATAAAATTAATTGACTCATTAGCAATAATTTTTTTTAAATTTAATATAAGTTTTGAGCCAATTAATATTGGGTATTTCTCTCGATTTGTGCTAACTAATAGTCTTTTTATTTTCATATGTATTAATAACTTCATTTACTATCTCATTTTTAGATAATTTTTCACAATTAATTTTATATTTGGATTTAGAATAAACCATGGACCTTTTTTTTATTAAATCAATCAATTGATTTGGAGAAGATCTGAGAGCTATAGGTCTTTTTGTGTTTTTTTGGATCCTTTGAATTAATGTGTCTGGATTCCAGTTTAACCAGAAAGAAAAATGATTTTTTTGGATTTCCTCTCTAATTTTTTTATTGATAAAAGCACCACCACCTAAAGATACTACTATATTTTTTTTTTTCAAAAACTTTAGTGTAATTTTTTCCTCAACATTTCTAAAAAATTTCTCTCCTTTTTTTTGGAAAATCTCTGATATACTCATTCCCAAGTCTTTCTCAATAATTTGGTCTATATCATAAAACTGTAAATTTAGTTTTTTTGAAACCAATATTCCAATACTGGTTTTACCAGATCCCATCATTCCTAAAAATACTATATTTTTTTTTGATTCCATAAGTTTCTTTATTGAAAAAACACAAATATGTCTTAATTTGAAAATACTTAAATTTATATGCAATTTTATAAAAAAACAAGTTCAAGAAAAAGTTTAACTGGGATAGTAATAAAAATAACTTTAATATTACTATTTACTCTTGGAATTGTTTTCTTTTTAAATAGGATCGATTTTCCAGCGCCAAAAAAAGATATTCAAAAAATAATTCCCAATGAAAAGTTTAAAATTGTTAAGTAAAAAATTTGTAATTATTATTTTTATATTATTTACTTCTTTTAATTCACATTCTTCGGATAAGCCCATAGATATTTGGAATATGGATGTGGAAAAAAAGAGTCAAAATTCTCAATCAAGTATACCAGTCGATAAAATTAATAATTCTTCAAGCGAAATAAGTATTTACAAAAAAGATTCTAGTGATGAAACTTTAGGTATCATTCAAGATACATCTTTAGACTCAAAGATGATAAAGATTACCGGTTTATATGATCCTGAAGATTATGATTTAGATATAAATATGTGGAGTAACTCAGATGGTTATCAGTTAAAGAATTTATTTAGCAGAATTGCAAAAATAGATCTTTCTGAAGATGCTTCTGAGTTGATGAATATATCAATTTTAATAAATGCGCACTATCCTAGAAAAAATATTACTGAGAAAGAATTTTTGAGTTTAAAATCTGACTGGTTAATAAAGAACTCAAATTTTGATTTAATCAAAGATTATTTAAATAAAAATGCGATTCTTAATGATGACCCAAAACTTTCTAAGTTTTTTATTGATCATTATATATCTGAGTTTAAATTGGATAAAGCTTGCGATATATTTTCAGGAAATTCAAAACCTATCACAGACAAATATCTCTCAAAATTTAATTTATATTGTCTTATAAATGATGGAAAGACTGAAGAAGCTTTATTAAAATTAGATTTAAAAAAAGAATTGGGCTTTAAAGAAAAATATTTTGAAAATAAAATAAATTATTTACTTGGTTATACTAAAGAAATTGATGGTACAATATCTGAAAAATCAATTTTTGATTTTCACCTTGCACATAAAACAAATCCAAATTTTGAATTTGAGCCAGATGAAAAAACAGCTAAGATTATTTGGAAATATTTGTCATCAGCAAATTTGCTATCATCCTTTAAAGAAATTGAAATTACAGAACTTGATAAGATTTCAAATATTGAAAAGGCAGTTCATAATAAAAATTATTCAGAAGAGGAGTTGTTTAAAATTTATATGAGGTTTCAATTTAGTATCAATCAACTTTTAACTGCCCATGAGTCCCATAAATCATTATCTAATATAGAAGCAAGAGCTTTACTTTACCAGAAAATTTTACTCGAGTCAGAGATCATAGAAAAATTAAAATTGCTTAAAATTTTAAAGAAATCATTTCAAAAAGATAATTTAAATAATGCCTTTGATATTGAGTTAAAAAAATTTCTGAAAGAGATGGACCCAACAGAAATACCGGATAATTTAACTAGTTTTTATTATACAAATATTCAATTAGATAATAATGAACCTGACGTAATAAAATACAACAATGATGTTCTATACCAATCAAAATTGATAAATTATTTTAATGGAGATTATGCAAAGTCAAAGATAGAAAAAGATGTAAATAACTTTCTAAGAAAAATTAAAAAAAACAAGAAATATTCCTTTTCTAAAAAAGATGTAATATTTTTGGAGTCTCTCAAAGCAGATGGTATAAAAATTTCCGAAAAATTCGATGATTTATACTTGATAAGCCAAAATGAAATGCCAACTGACATACAAATAATGATAAATAATAATGAACCTGGTGCTGCATTATTAAGAATTGTTGAAGTTATTGGTCAGGACAGACTTGAGAGAATGGATGAGGATACAATTTATTTTATAATTAGTGCACTAAATCAATTAAATATTGACTCTATAAGAAATAAAATTTTATTCAAAGTTCTTCCTTTAAAAGTATAAAAATTAGTCTATTTATTAAGCTGATGACTATTAAAGAAATTATTACTGTCCCAAATGAAATGTTAAAAAAAGTTTCCGAGCCAATAGAAAAATTTGGAATTAATGAAAAAAAATTAATAACAGATTTATTTGAAACAATGTACCACTTTAATGGGATTGGTCTTGCAGCGATACAAGTGGGTATACCTAAGAGAGTTTTAGTTGTTGACGTTTCAAATAAAGATGAAAAAAAAAAACCAATGGCATTAATCAATCCAGTAATCAAAAAATTAAGCAATGATACGTCAGTTTATGAAGAAGGATGTCTATCAATTCCTGAAACATTTATTGAAATCGAAAGACCAAAAATATGTGAAGTTGAGTATATTGATGAAAAAGGTTTAAAAAAAAATCTTAAATGTGATGGACTTTTATCAACTTGTGTTCAACATGAAATTAATCATTTAGACGGAAGATTAATAATCGATCATTTGTCAAAATTAAAAAAAGATTTTATTATAAAAAAAATCTCAAAAATCAAAAAAAATCCAGATAGAATTGTAGTTTAAAGATGGCAAATAAGATTATCTTTATGGGCACTCCACTATTTAGTGTCCCTATCCTAAAATCTCTACATCAAAACAATTATAATATTGCGGTTGTATACACCCAGCCACCACAAAAATCTAATAGAGGACAAAAAATAAATATAAGCCCAATTCAGAGTATATCAGAAACTTTAAATATAGAATATAGAACTCCAAAGGCCCTAAAGGATAATACCGAGGAGTATAAATTTTTAGAAGATTTAAATGCTGATCTTGCAATAGTATGTGCATATGGACAAGTTATTCCCAAAAATTTTTTGAACTTAACTAAAAAAGGTTTTGTAAATATTCACGCCTCGATACTTCCTAGCTGGCGTGGAGCAGCGCCGATTCAAAGAGCAATTATGAATTTAGATCCTGAAACAGGAATAAGCATTATGAAGATCAATGAAGAATTAGATAGTGGACCAGTGAGTAATATCTATAAAATAAAAATAGATCAAAATCAAAATGCTGAAGAAATTTCAGAAAAATTATCTTCTTTAGCTGCAGAAAAAATTTTAGATAATGTTGATGACATACTTGAAGATAAAGCAAAATTTATTGATCAAGATCATTCAAAGGCAACTTATGCAAAAAAAATTCTTAAAGAGGAGTCTAAAATTAATTGGGATGAGGATGCCTCTAAAATTATTGGAAAAATAAATGGATTATTTCCCTCTCCAGGTGCTTCTTTTGATTTCAATGGTGAAAGATATAAAATTTTGAAAGCCGAAATTAGTAGAGGTACAGGTCAAGCGGGAAAAATAATATCAAATCAGTTAGAAGTAGCATGTAATAACAATCAATCTATTAAGATTCTCGAAATTCAAAGACAAGGAAAAAGACCACAAAAAATTAGAGAATTTATGTTGGGCTCTCAAATAAAAAAGGGTTCGAAGTTATCAAATGTTTAGATATCAGATATTAGTTGAGTATGTAGGCACTAATTTTAGTGGGTGGCAAATTCAAAAAAAAAGAAAAACTGTTCAAGGATTATTACAAGACAAAATTTCAAAACTTTTAAAAGAAAAAGCTATAATATATGGAGCTGGAAGACTAGATGTTGGGGTGCATGCTAAAGAACAGTCAGCACATTTTGATTGTAAAAATAAAATTATCAAACTTGATAGATTTTTAAAATCAATCAATCATTTTTTAAATAAAGATGGAATAGCGATACTTAAAATTAAAAAAAGAGATAATAATTTTCATGCTAGATTTTCAGCTAAAATGAGAATTTATAATTATGTGATTATAAATCGGATCAGTAGACCAATTTTAGATGAAAAGAGAGGCTGGCATATTATAAAAGATCTTGATTTAGAATTGATGAAAAGTGCTGCAAGAAAATTGATTGGCACTAAAGATTTTAGTACTTTTAGAAAATCGAGTTGTAGTGCAAAAAGTCCAATAAAGACCATGAAATCAGTAAAAATTAAATCTACAAAAGATAAGATAGAAATAGAATTTAAATCTCAATCTTTCTTACAACAACAGGTCCGGTCCATGGTTGGTTGCCTAATGTATGTTGGAGAAAAAAAATGGACTTTAAAAAAATTTGTAACTGTGATGAATTCTAAAAAAAGAATATTATGTGCTCCGCCTGCACCACCACAAGGTCTTTATTTAACGAGGGTTATTTATTAATTTTTTTTTATTACTCATTGCAAATTTTTTATTTATTCGCCATCTACTTTCCTCACGAATAATAAAACCACAACAATTTTTTGATTTACATTTACAAGGAAATTGTTTGTAATCTTCTTTATCAAAACTAAAGCCATAATCACACGTTATCTCTTCACCCTTCTTAATATCTTTATCTGCTGTAATCCAGATCTTTAAACCCTTACCATCATAACGCGCGTTAGCATCGCAACTATGATTTACTAATCCAGCAATATTAAATGAGAAATCACCATCCAAAGTATATTTTTTATTTAAAGTAAATAGATAAATAGGTTTTTTATTGTCATATTTATCTGACTCCTCAACCTCTTTGTTTGTAATTATTTTTCCTAAGTAATTAATAATTTTTGTACCTTCTGGGATATCTTTAGTAGCATAGAGCCCACGACCTTTATTATCAATTTTTGATTTTCTTATTTTGTATAATTTCATGAAAGTGACCTACAATGAACTAAATATTTATCAATTGAATTCTACCAAAGCATTTACATGTTCATTAGCACTTTCAGCTAAAGCATCTAAATCATATCCACCCTCAAGTATTGAAACAACCTTACCTGCAGTAAACTTATCGGTAGCTGTTAATGTTCTTCTAGTAATCTCATAAAAATCTTTTGTAGTTAGTTGAAATTGAGCTAATGGATCATCTTTGTGTGCATCAAAACCTGCTGAAAATATTAGAAAATCTGGTTTATATTGAACTAATCTTTCTAATACTCTATCAAATGCATTAAAGTATTCTTCTGAGTTTGTACCAGCTGGCAAAGGGATATTTAATGAATTGTTAAAGTTTCCTTTATCTTTATCCGTTCCGCCTCCAGGATAAAAAGGATATTGATGCGTTGAAATATATAATGAATTTTTATTATCACGCATAACGTCATAATTTCCGTTACCCCAGTGGACATCAAAATCTACACAGGCAATTCTATTGTACTTATATTTTTTCACTAAATAGTTTGTTGCTACTCCTGCGTTTGATATACAACAAAATCCCATCGCTTTATTTTTTTCAGCATGGTGCCCGGGAGGTCTAGCCAAACAGAATGCATTTTGAAATTCATTATTTACAATCCCATCTATCGCTCTTATTGTTGAACCTGCAGCATCAAAAACTGCTTTTTTACTTTCGGGTGATACAACTGTATCGCCATCTAGAAATTTAAAGCCCTTTTGGGGAAAAGAATTTTTTAAATTATTTATATAGTTTTTTGAATGTGTCATAGACAATATATCATCAGGTACATTATCTGGCTTATCCCAGATTAGGTCTTTTCTATTTTTTAATTTTTCTTTAATAGCAATTACTCTTTTAGGCTGTTCAGGATGACCATCACCAGTATTATGTTTTTCATAAGAGTCAGAATTAATGATTGCTGTTTTCATTTAAAATAATTTATCAAAATGTTTTCATAAATTTTCTTAAGATTTTTCAAATCTTTTAAAGACACGGCTTCATCAATTTTATGCATTGTTTTTCCAACAAGTCCAAATTCTAGACCAGGTGATATTTTTCTTATAAACCTTAAATCTGAGGTTCCACCTGTAGTAGATAACTTTGGTTTAATTTTAGTAACTTTTTTTATGACATTTTGTATCATGTGAGTTGTTTCATTTGGCCTTGTTAGAAATGCTTCACCTGAAACTCTATAATCAATTCTAAATTTTGATTTATTTTTATTGGTTATTCTTTTGAAAATTTTATTAAGTCTAATTTTAATAGAATTTGACGTATGTTTATTATTAAACCTAATATTAAAAGTTGCCTCAGCAATTGCTGGGATAACATTATCAGCGTTATTATTTATATTTATTTTTGTAACCTCTAAGTTTGTAGGTTGGAAGTTTTTTGATCCTCTATCAAATCTAATATCTTTTAATTCTTTTAAAATCTTTACAATTATAGTTGAGGGATTATTAGCTCTATGAGGATATGCAACATGGCCTTGCTGACCAAATATAGTTAATTTACCAGTTAAACTACCCCTACGTCCAATCTTTATCATCTCACCTAATTTATTTGGATTTGTTGGTTCACCAACAAGGCAAAAATTAATTTTCTCTTTTCTTTTTTTTAAATATTCTACAACTTTATTTGTACCATTTACCGCATCACCTTCTTCATCACCTGTAATAAGTAAACTTATTGATCCATTGAATTTTTTATTTTTTGATAAAAAAGTGCTCACAGCAGATACAAAAGCTGCAACAGAGCTTTTCATATCATTTGCACCTCTTCCAATTAAATGACCTTTTTTGATAGATGGTTTAAATGGATTTACTGTCCAGTCCTTAATGTTTCCTGGAGGGACAATATCAACATGCCCGGCAAACATAAAATTTGGTTTCATAGATCCCAATCTTGCATACAGGTTTTTTACAGGATGAAATCCTTTTTCCTTAAATTCCAATATTTTTGTTTTGAAACCAAGTTTTTTTAATTTTTTTTCTAAAAATTTCATCACTCCGGCGTCTATTGGAGTGATGGAAGGAAATCTGATTAGCTCTTTAGCTAATTTTAACTCATTTAAAGTTTTCATTTTTAGTCTCTTAAGAGGTCGTTAATAGAAGTTTTAGATCTCGTTTTTTCGTCAACTTGTTTAATTATTACTGCACAATACAAGGAGGGTGCAGAAGAATTATTTTTATCAGGTATCGAGCCTGGAACTACAACTGAGTAAGGTGGTATTTTACCATAAGTAATTTCCCCAGTTTTTCTATCAACGATTTTAGTTGATTGACCAATATACATACCCATACTTAAAACTGAACCTTCTCCAACAATTACGCCTTCAACTACTTCAGACATCGCTCCAAGAAAAACATTATCCTCTATGATTGTTGGTAAAGATTGAGCGGGCTCTAAAACTCCACCAACACCCGAACCCGCAGATATATGGCAATTTTTACCTATCTGGCAACAACTGCCAGCTCTTGCAAAAGTATCTATCATTGTTCCTTCGTCAATATATGCTCCAATGTTCACATAACATGGCATTAAAACAGCATTTTTTCCAACAAATGAACCTTTTCTTACAGGTGAGTTCGGAACCATTCTAAAGCCTGCTTTTTCATGATCAGCTTTAGTCCATCCTGCGGTTTTACCTTTTAATAAATGGGATTTATCATACCAACTACTATAGGGGCCATTTAAATTTTCCATTGGGTATATTCTAAAACTTAACATTATAGCCTTCTTAAGGTGCTGATGAGTTACCCATTCTCCATTTATTTTCTCAGCAACTCTCGATTTACCATTATCCAAATTTGCAATTACTTGATTTACAGCATCCTTCAAAGACTGTTCCGAATTAGGATTCACCTGATCTTTATTTTCCCAAGCGTCATTGATAATTTTTTCTAAAGACATAATTAATTACTTTTTAATAACCTTATTTCTTTTAGAAATAAAGACAGATTTTCAATTTTGTGTGAAATAAAATCTTTATCTGCATCCATTTTTCCAAAATGTTCATCATTAATTAACCAAACAGTTGTACACCCTCGTTCGTGACCTATACTTAAATTTTTAGCTATATCCTCAATGTAAATAGTCTCTTTTGGATTTATACCAAATTTTTTAATCATTAAGTCGAAAGTTTCTGGTTCTGGTTTAGGCACATAACCAGCATCTTTAATGTCAAAAACCTTATCTCTTCCAAATAAATCATACACACCTAGGTGAGTTAAGATATTAGCAGCATGTTCAGCACTTCCATTAGTAAAGATAAATTTTTCCATATCTAATTGTTTAAGCTCATTTCTCATAATTTTATCTTCTTTCATAAATGATAAATCAATTTCATGAACATAGGATAAAAATTCATCTGGTGATATTCCATCATGAACCATTAATCCTCTTAATGAAGTATTGTATTTATAGAAATAATTTGTTTGTAATTCTTTAGCTTTATCTTTGTCAATGTTTAGTTTTTCAGATATAAATTGTGTCATCCTCTTTGAAACTTGACCGAATACACGCTCTAAAGAATAGTTGTTGTGCTTACCATAACAAACACCATCAAGATCAAGTAGCAGATATTTTTTTTTTTTTAAGCTCATTTTCTTATTAATGTACCTGATCCTTTGTCTGAGAAAATTTCCCATAAACAAGAATGTTGTTTTGTACCATTAATTATACCAGCAGCTGCAACTCCATTGTTAACAGCATCTAGACAAGCATTTATTTTTGGTATCATTCCTTCAGTAATTGTCTCATCTTTTATCATCTCTAATATTTCAGATGAAGATATTTCATCTATAAGTTTTTTTTCTTTATTTAAAACACCATCAACATTTGTCATCAATAGTAATCTTCTTGATTTGACAGATTTGGCAACAGCCATTGCCGCAGTATCACCATTAATATTATGTGCTTGATTATTTTTATCTAAGCCTAATGGTGAAACAACGGGTATTTTATTTTGCTGAATTATATCCAACAAAATATCATTATTAATCTTATTTGGTAGACCAACAAAACCCAGTTCTTTTGTTTCAGGTAAGACCTGAATAATATTATCTTTTTTAGTGTGAATTGAGACTGCTTTGGTATTTTTTTTCTCTAAAGAGCTAACAATGTCATTGTTAAAATCTATTAAGACTGACTCAACAATTTTTATTATTTTTTCATCAGTGACTCTTAACCCTTTTAAAAATTTTGATTGAATATTAGATTTATCTAATTCTCTTTTAATTCTGGGACCACCTCCATGAATCACTATAATTGAAAGACCTAATTTATTTAAAATACTTAAATCAGTAATAAAATTATCAAAGATATTTCTATCAATTAAAACATTTCCTCCATATTTAATGACTATCAAATCATTTTTATATTTTTCTATATATTTATTGACTTCATTTATTGGGGGTCCATTTTCAGGAAGTATTTTTTTTAAGTCCATTGATTTATTTTAAATTAAAAATTTAAGTTGCCGTTTTGACTGTTGTTCTTCTCATAATAAATACTTGCTGAGCCATTGTTAAAATATTATTAACAGTCCAGTAAATAACTAGCCCACTTGGGAATGGTGCGAGTATTACAGTTAAGAAAAGTGGGAAGAAAGCAAAAATTTTAGCCTGCACTGGATCAGTAGGTGCAGGATTTAATTTTTGTTGCACCCACATTGAAACTCCCATTGCCACTGGCCAGGCTCCTATAACTAAGAAACTTGGAACATCATAGGGCAATAAACCAAAAAAATTGAATATACTTGTAGGATCTCTCTCACTTAAATCATGTATCCACCCATAAAATGGCATTTGTCTCATTTCAATAGTGACGAACAAAACTTTATATAATGCGAAAAAAACGGGTATCTGAACAAGAATTGGCAAACAACCTGACATAGGGTTTACCTTTTCCTTTTTATAAAGAGCCATCATCTCTTGCTGAAGTTTCATCTTATCATTTTTATGTAGTTCTTTTAGACGAACCATTTCTGGTTGAAGCACTTTCATTTTGGCCATACTTTTAAATGAAAAGTTGGCCAATGGGAAAAAAACTAAACGAATACAAATAGTGATAGCTATAATTGCTAACCCATAGTTTCCAAGCAGTTTAAAGAAATAATCAATTCCATAAAAAAGAGGTTTTGTTATGAAGTATAAAAATCCCCAATCAATAACTAAATCAAATTTATCTATATTAAGTTTTTCAGCATATCCATCTATTACATCTACTCTTTTAGCTGCTACAATAACTTGTATTTCCTCTTCAATAGAACTTTTTTCATTTAATGCCAAAGGATCTGTAGAAATAAAATTTGCTCTAAATTTATTTTTATAGTCAAATGTCGTTTTGAACTCTTTGTTTTTTGGTGGTATTAAAGAGGTTATCCAATATTTATCACTTATCCCTAACCACCCTTTATTGGCTACTTTGGTAAATTTTTTTTCTTTAATGTCGTCATAATCTTCTTCTATTAATTCAGAGTCTAAGGTTGCTATTAGACCTTCATGAAGAATCAGAAAATCAATAATTTCTGGAATTTCATTTCTTATTATCTGTCCGTAAGAATAAAAGTCATAATTATTGCTACTTTGGTTAATTACCTTTTGTTTAATAGTAAAAAGATATTTATCATCTAATGATATTATTTTTTCAAATTTTAGACCCTGCTCGTTGGTCCAAGTTAATCTTATTGGCGATCCGTCTGTGAGTTTGTTATTACCTTCTATTGACCAAATTGTATCTGAGTCAGGAACATCAACATTTTTATCAGATGTGACAAAACCGCTATCTATAAGATATCCCTCTTTTATATCTCTTGGTCCTAATAAATTTACTCTTTGCTCACTATCAAGGGTTACTTTATATTTTTTGAAAGTTAAATCATCTATTGATGCACCTTTTAATGATATTGAACCTACAATATTATCATTTTCAAACTGAATTCTTTCACTTTGTTTTAATGCATCATCGCGTGAAATTCTAATTTGAGTTTCCTTTTGCTCTAAACTTGGTGCATCGCCACTTTGTTCAATTTTTTCTTTTTCAATTAAGTTTTTTTGTGTATTTTTTTGCTCCGGTACAAAAAATAGAGAATACAGAACTATCACCGCAGAGGATAAGGCAATTGCAGCTATGACATTTTTTGAATCCATTATTTTTTAACTTTCATTTCTTTTTTTATAGGATCAACTCCACCCTCTTTAAAGGGGTGGCATGAAAGAATTCTTTTTAAACTCAAATATCCACCTTTAAAAAAACCAAAAGTTTTTAATGCTTCAATGCTATAATCAGAACAAGATGGGAAGTATCTACACGAGTTACCAAGCAATGGGCTAATTAGGTATTTGTAACCCTGAATTAAGTAAATAAATATAATCGTAAAAATGTTCATTATTTAATTTTTTTAAAATCCTGAAATAAGGTTTCCTTTATAATTTTAAATTCATTATTTAGCATAGTTGACTTGGCAATAACAAGATATGAATAATGATATTTTAGAGATATTTCTTTAACAGCATCATTCATTATATTCCTTAGTCTCCTTTTTATTTTGTTTCTCTTTACAGCATTTCCTATCTTCTTCTTAGTTACAAAAGAAATATTAAGTTTTTGATTATTTTTTTTGTTAATATAACCAAAAAAAATTGTTACATATTTGTTAGATACTTTTTTCTTTTTTAGTAAAGCTTTAAAATCTTCATTCTTTGAAAGAGCAAGAATTTTGCTTTTCATTAGCTGGCTTTATTTTCTTCTTCCAACAGTGGAAGATACTGTTAAATTTTTTCTTCCTCTAGCTCTTCTTCTTTTTATGAGTTTTCTACCTCCCTTAGTTTTCATTTTTGATCTAAAACCATGGGTTCGGCTCCTTTTTATTCGAGAGGGTTGATATGTTCTTTTCATAAAAGTGGTTAAATTTAAATAAAATTTCGCCCTTTATAATAATTAAATATATAAATAGCAAATAGAAGATTTATAAATACCATGAACCATGATGGAAAAATCCAAGAAAACTAAAATAATTATAGGATTATGTTACTTAATTTTATTATCCCTTTTCTTATTAATATTTTTTTCAAAATTTGGTTTTCAAGAAATAACTTCTTATGATTTTATCAAAGAGAATAAAACGTATTTCCAAAAACTTAAAAATTCTAATTTACTTTTATTATCAACAATTTTTTTAATTTTCACTATATTATGGGTATTCCCATTTTTAGGATTTGGTTCACCTATCGCTTTACTTGGGGGATTTTTGTTTGGGAAGTGGTTAGGAACAATTATTGTTGTAATAGGTTTAAGTTTGGGTGCAACGTTTCTTTATATATTTGGTAATTATTTTCTTAAAGATTTAGTAAGGGAAAAATTTTTAAATAAATATGAAAACCTTGAGAGAAAATTTAAAGATTCAGAATTTTATTATTTGTTAATTTATAGATTTATTGGAGGCATACCTTGGCAGCTTAGTTGTATCTTACCTACAATTTTTAATGTAAAAACAAGAAATTTTTTCTTTGCATCTTTAATAGGTATTGTACCTCAAATCTTTTTAGTAGTTTCTGTAGGTAGTGGATTAGAGAAAATAATAGACCAAAATTCAGAATTACCCGAAATTAAGGAAATAATTTTTTCGCCAGAAATATATATTCCAATTTTAGTTTTTTTTACATTAGTTTTAACAACAATTTTTTTAAGAAAATCTTTTTATAAAAATTAGTGGTGCTCCCATCAAGAATCGAACTTGAAATTTATCCTTACCATGGACACGTTATACCATTTAACTATAGGAGCAGTTAAATCAAATCTAATTACATCGATAATAAAGCATTTTTTTCAAATTATTGCCTTAATTTTTTGATTAATATGATTTATATCTTATTCAGGAAAAATTATGGGGATTCATTACGATTATAAATCAACAAAGAGCGCTAAGCTTATGGAAAAGCAAGCTAAAAGAGAAAAAAAGCTTGCAGAAAAAAAAGCTAAAAGATTAGCAAAGGAAGGACCTAAAAAAGACGATAATAAAAACAAAGTTTTGGATACATCAAAACCAATAACTTTAGATTTCCTCACAAATCCAAACAAAGAATGATTGCAAAAAATAAAGATGAGCGTTTAAGTCTTGCGCTTAAAAAAAATTTAAAAAAGAGAAAAGTTTTTCAAAAAAAAAATAAAAAAAAACAAAATAATGTCAATACAGCCTGATACTTGGATTAAAAAAATGTGTGAAGAACACAATATGATTGAGCCATTTTTAGATCATCAAGTGTCTGAAGGAAAAATATCCTATGGATTAAGTAGCATGGGGTATGATGTAAGAATATCTGATGAATATAGGATATTCACCAATGTAAACAGCTCTCTAGTTGATCCAAAAAACTTTTCTGATGAAAACTTTATAGAGAGAAAAGGACCATATTGTATTATTCCACCAAATTCATTTGTTTTGGCGAAAACTATTGAGTATTTCAGAATACCAAAAGATGTGCTTTGTATTTGTGTTGGTAAAAGCACATACGCCCGCACTGGGATTATATGCAATGTTACACCAATTGAAAATGAGTTTGAAGGTAATATCGTTATTGAGTTAAGCAATACAACTCCCAACCCTGCCAAAATTTATTCAAATGAAGGAATAGCTCAATTTTTATTTTTTAAATCTGATACACAACCAGAGACAACTTACAAATCAAAAAACGGTAAATATCAGGGACAAACTACTATACAGGTTGCCAAAATAAAAAAGTGATTTATGGATAAATTTCTGATTAATGGCCCTTGTAGAGTTAAGGGTAAAGTCTCAATTTCAGGATCAAAAAATGCATCTTTACCAATTCTTGCAGCTACCCTACTATTTGATAAGCCGGTAATTATTAAAAATCTACCACGAGTAAGAGATATAAAGACTATGCTTAATTTATTAAAGTCTCTTGGATCGCGAATAATTTTATCTAAAGACAAAAAAACTGTAAAAATTATTAATAAAAAAAAGATGAAAACTTTTGCAAGTTATTCACTTGTGAAAACGATGAGAGGATCAATTTTAGTTTTAGGTCCATTGATTTCAAAATTTCATAAATCTAAAACTTCTTTACCTGGAGGATGTTTGATAGGCGCTAGACCTGTGAATTATCATCTTTCAGCATTAAAAAAACTTGGCATGGATTATAAAATCAAAGATGGATATATTTTCGCCAAGACCAACGGAAGACTTAAAGGTAATATCATAAAGTTTCCTAAAATAAGCGTTGGTGCTACAGAAAATTCAATTATTGCAGCATGCTTAGCAAAAGGCAAAACCGTTTTGAACAATTGCGCTATAGAACCTGAGATTAAAGATCTTACAAATTTTCTAAACTCAGCAGGTGCAAAAATCAAATGGTTTGGGAGAACATGTAAGATTCTTGGTACTGATTCATTAAATCAGACTGAGTATACAGTTATGGCTGACAGAATAGAGGCAGGTACTTTTTGTGTAGCTGCCACTCTCACCAAAGGGGATCTTGAAATTAAAGATTTTAACCATAGTATAATTAGAGCAGAGCTTGAGTTATTAAAGAAAGCTGGGGCGAAAATAAAAATTGACAACAATAAGATTAAGATAATTGGACCCAAAAAGATAAAACCGATAAAAAATATTAAGACAAGAGAGTGGCCAGGTGTAGCAACTGACATGCAATCACAATTAATGGTCTTAATGTGTAAAGCAGATGGCACAAGCTCAATTACTGAAAATATTTTTGAAAACAGATTTCTTCACGTTGGAGAGCTTCAAAGACTCGGCGCAAATATACAAATTAAAAAAAATAAAGCGTTAATTCAAGGAAATACAAAATTTATTGGTGCTGAATTAATGTCTAGCGATTTAAGGGCGTCAGTTGCACTTGTTTTAGCAGCGATGATTTCAAATGGTAAATCCTCTATTAATAGAATTTATCATCTAGATAGAGGATATGAAAATTTAGAAAGAAAATTAAAAAAAATTGGTGTTAAAATAAGAAGACTTAGAAAGTGAATAAATATTTAGCAAAAATAATAGCAAACGATCAAGAAGGCCTACAAATGATTTCTGCTTGCAGTTCGGGGGCAAAAGTAAAAATTTCTGATATTAAGTACCTTTCCTCTAATAAGGTTTTTTTACTATCAATTGAGAGAAGTCTTATTGAAACAGGACAAGATCGAAAAAAAATCAATAGTATTTGCAGGTTTGATTTTGTTGATAAAGTAAAATCAAAAAATATCAATCAATCAAACAAAGATTTAGTCTTAGAATTGATAGGAATTGATTATTTGAAAAATAAGGATGATTATGAAATAAATCTTATTTTTAATAATAATTCTCACATTGTTTTGACTACTGAAACAATTGAAGCACGACTTGAGGATCAAAATGAAATTAAATAATTATGAAAGTACTTATTAGTAAAAGTAAAAATTTTGATAAAACCTTAGATAGCTTACTTTTTAAAAGAAGAAAAAAAATAATATCTGACAAAGTGTCAGTATCTAAAATAATTAATGATGTGAAAAATAATGGTGATAAAGCTTTAATTAAATATGAAAAAAAATTTAATAAAAATAATAGAATTATTCCAAGTCCTAAGCAAATTAATAGATTAATAAAGTCTTTAGATCCCGAAGTTAAAAAGGCTATTGATATAGCCTATAACCGAATTTATAAATTTCATTCCCTACAAAGATTCAAAAATATTTCATATACAGATAAATTTAAAAACAAACTTGAATATAAGTATTTGCCAATAGAATCAGTTGCTATTTATGTTCCTGGTTCAACTGCATCTTATCCTTCAAGTGTTTTGATGAATGCTATTCCAGCTATTGTTGCAGGTGTTAAAAGACTTGTTATGATTAACCCTGGTTATAAAGGTAGTCAAAATCCTGCTGTGTTATATGCGGCAAAAAAATGTAAAATAAAAGAGATTTATTCTATCGGGGGTCCATCAGCAATAGCAGCAGTTTCTTACGGTACGAAAAAAATAAAAAAAGTTGATAAAATTGTTGGACCGGGAAATTCATATGTTACAGCCGCAAAGAAAGAAGTTTTTGGAAATGTTGGAATTGAGGGAATGACTGCAGGACCATCTGAAATAACAATAGTTTGTGATAAATATTCTAATTCTGAATGGGTAGCTAGTGATTTAATTGGTCAAGCAGAACATGATCCTTTAGCACAATGTATTTTAATTTCAAAAGACAAAAATTTAATAAACAAAGTTAAGATAGAAATTGTAAAACAATTAAAAAATATTCCTAGAGAGTCCATTGCAAGAAAAAGTTTAAAAAGTAATGGAATTTTAATGTATATATCTAAGGATGATAAAATAATTAATGTTGTAAACAAAATTGCGCCTGAACATTTAGAGCTTAATATTAAGAACTACAAATCATTGGTTTCCAAAGTAAAAAATTCTGGATCAATATGTTTAGGAAAATATGCTGTTATGGCAATGACAGATTATAATGTTGGTTCAAATCATATACTGCCAACTAATGGTTCAGCAAAATATTCAAGTGGAATAAGTGTAAATGAATTTTATAAAAGAATTTCTTATATAAACTTATCAAAAAAGGGTATTGAAAGTCTTGGGCCATCAGTTATAACTCTTGCAAACTATGAGGGGTTGATAGGTCATGCTCAATCCATCAAAAAAAGAATTAAAAAAAGGAGTAAATAAATTTGTCAAAACAGGATCTACTTGAATTCAAAGGCAAGGTTACAGATTTATTACCTAATGCAATGTTTAGAGTGCAACTAGAAAATGGTCATACTGTTACAGCTCACACTGCTGGAAAATTAAGAAAAAACAGAATTAGAGTTTTGCAAGGTGATAATGTTACAGTTGAAATGACACCTTATGATCTGACTAAAGGTAGAATAATCTTTAGAGGATAATTTTAAGGCTGAGTAGCTCAGGAGTAGAGCAGAGCCCTGAAAAGGCTTGTGTCGGAGGTGCGAATCCTTCCTCAGCCACCACCACAAGATTTCATCTTGAAATTACCCCAAAACAAATTAATTTCTATCTATAATAATTAACAAAAGGACTAAGAAATAAGATGAGTACAATACAAGGTAAAGTAAAGTGGTTTAACGGTAAAAAAGGTTATGGTTTTATCGAAAGAGATGACAAAGAAAAAGATGCTTTCGTTCATGCATCAGCAGTAAAGGCAGCTGGAATGCGATTTTTGAATGAAGGTGATAAAATAGAATTTACACTAGAGGATGGACCAAAAGGTCCCTCTGCAGTAAATCTAAAAAAATTAGATTAATCCTCAAATTTATATAAAGGACGTTTTTCTTTAAGGGAGAATTAACGTCCTTTTTCTTTTTAAGGTTGCATAATAAAATTATTTGTCTAAAAGACATATAATGAAAAAATATGGGTCAATTAAATGGACTAACTACGGTACTTTAAGAATATATCTTAAAGGAAAAGAAATAGTTGTGCATACTCATATCCATGCTGGCTAAAGCTAGCATTTTTCTATTTAATTATAATTTTAAATCCACACAAAATAAGATAAAAACTAAGAGGATAGGCCCGGGTGGTGTAATGGTTAGCACGGAAGTTTGTGGAACTTTAAGTTTGAGTTCGACTCTCAGCCCGGGTACCAAAAAATGAACAAAGATAATAAATTAATTCCTGGTTTACCATCAGGATTCGAAGATAGATGGAATAAAAAATTATTTCTCAAAAAAAAACTTTTAAAAGTTATTGAGAATAATTTTATAAAATTTGGATTTGACCCATTAGAGACACCATCATTTGAAATTTCAGAAAATATTGGATCCTTTCTTGCAGAAGATGATAGTAACCCTATGTCTGATGTTTTCTCATTTAATGATGGTGAAAAAAATATTACTTTGAGATATGATCTCTCTAGTCCATTAGCAAGATTTGTTGCACAAAACAATCAAGAACTCCCCTCCATATATAAAAGATATGCTATTCAAAATGTATTTAGAAATGAAAAGTCTGGCAATGCTCGTTTTAGAGAATTTACACAGGCAGATTGTGATATTGTAGGCAACGTCAATTCAGCACAAGCAAATGTTGAATTATGCAATCTTGTTACAAGCACATTGATTGAATGTGGTTTAAACAAAAATCAGTTCACTATTAATGTTAGTAATAGAAAAATTGTTCAAGGTTTAATTGAGGACCTTAAAATTCCAGGAAATAAAAAGATTAAAGTAATGAGAGCGATCGATAAATTAGATAAACCTGACTTTGGATTTAAGGGAGTAGAGGAATTATTGAAAAAAGAGAGAAAAGATAAAAGTGGAGCTATTACAAAAGGAGCTAATTTAAGCAATGATCAAGCTTCAAAAATTTTAGATTTTTTAAAGATTAGGGATTTAAAGGAATTAAAAAAAAATTTTAAAAACCCTCTTACACAAGAGGGAATTAAAGAACTAGAGGAATTTTTTAAAATTTTAAGTTTCGGATCTTATTTTGATCAAGTTAAAACCAATTTAACAATTGTTAGAGGTCTTGATTATTACGATGGTTTTTGTGTTGAAACAAATTTAAATTTTAAAGCAAAAAATAACAAAGGTAAAGAAGTTGATATTGGAAGCATCTGCTCAGGTGGACAATACGATAAATTAATTTCTAGATTTAAAGGTGTAGACATTCCTGGAACTGGCATAAGCATTGGTGTTGATAGATTGTTATTTGCGATGATGCAATTAGATCAGATAGAAATCGATGAACAAAAGCCGATAATTGTATGTGTGATGGATGAAAAATATTTACCAAATTATTATGAGATTTTAGATAATTTGAGAAAAAACAACATTAATTCAGAAATATTTTTAGATAGTAAAAAAAATCTCGGAAAGCAACTGACTTATGCCAATAAAAGAGGGTGCCCAGTTGCAGTAATTTGTGGAGAAAATGAGTTTAAAGAAAATAAAGTAACATTAAAAAATTTACTTGGTATTAAAGGTGAAAATAACCAAAAATCGTTTCCAAAAGAAAATTTAATTAATGAGATCAAAAAATTTATCTGACAAAATTCTTAGATCGGTAAAATCTAAAGGATTTAAGTATATTGAATTACCTTCTGTGATTGAGACAAATCATATAGTACAGCGATCAGGTGAGAGTTTTAGGAAATTTATTTTTTCATTTACAGATCAGTCAGGTAATGAATTATGTCTAAGACCGGATCTTACAATCGCTTCTTGTCTAAGATATTTAGAAAACAATTTAAAGGGGAAAGAAAAAATATTTTATAGTGGACAGGCTTACAGAAAATCTCAAAATAAAAAAGACTCTATAATAAGAAATCAAGTTGGTTTTGAGATTATAGGATCAAAAAATGAAAAAAATGATGACAAAGAAATAATAAATACATCTCTTAAATCACTCAAAGATCTAAAATATTCCTCAGGCACTCTCACTATTGGTAATGTAGAAATTTTTAACCTTTTAATTTCTAAATTAAACATTCCTAAAAGATGGAAATTAAGACTTATAAGACATTTTTGGAGAGAAGATTATTTCAGTGATTTATTAAAAAGATTAGAGACTAACTCTGATGTAGATCCAACTATTGTTGAAGTTGATAAAAGACGATATTTAAAAATGTTAAAGGATGATCAAACATCTGTTGTTGCAGGTAGAAGTATTAAAGAAATTTTAGAAAGATTTGATAAAAAAATTAAGGACCCAAGGAGAGCAAGCAGGGGGAAAAATGTTTCAAATATTATTAAAGAATTTTTGAACATTAAATGTCCGATTAATAAAGCTGCGAGTCAGTTGAATAAATTTTTCAAGAAAAACAGAATAAATCTTGTCGTCGATCAGAAATATTTCCCAATTTCAAAAAATAAAATATCTAAATTGAATGTAGTTTTCTCTAGTGCCTTTGGTAGGCAACTCGAATATTACACAGGAATGGTTTTTAAAATCGATATTAAATCAAAGTCAAAGATTACTAATTGTTGTAATGGTGGCCGTTATGACAAACTAATTTCTGATCTTGGTTCAAAAAAACAGATACCAGCAGTTGGAGCTGCGCTTAATCTTAATTATTAGTAATGAGTGATTTTATAAATATAGGAATACCTAGTAAGGGAAGATTAAAAAAAGATGTTTTAAAAATTTTTTATAAAAAAAAGTTAAAGCTTATTTCTGAACGAGGGGAAAGAGACTTGATTGGATCAATTAAAGATAAATCAAATATCAAGATTTTATATTTACATGCAAGAGAAATTCTTGAAAGATTAGGAGATGGCTCTTTAGATATTGGGTTTTCTGGTTTTGATTTATTTAAAGAGAGTGCTGTTAATACTCAGAATAAAATAAATATAGTGACAAAACTTAATTTTGGAAATGCAGATTTAGTTGTTGCAATCCCTGATCCTTGGATTGATGTTCAAACTATAGCTGACTTAGAGGAAATCGCCTTTGAATTTAGAGATAAAAAGAAAAAAAGATTGAGAGTTGCGACCAAGTACCCAAATTTGACTAGAGATTTTTTATTTTCTAAAGGTGTTACCCAATTTAAATTAGTTGATAGTTTAGGAGCAACAGAGGCATACCCTTTTACCGGTTCAGCTGAATTAATTACCGACATTACTTCAACAGGTGAAACACTAAAGGCAAATAATTTGCGTGTTTTGAAGGATGGAAAAATATTGAAATCTCAAGCTTGTATTTTTACATCTAAAAAAAATAATAAGAAAAAAGGATTGAAAAACCTTGTAAGACTACTTTCTTAGTAATTTGTCCTTAAAATAAATCAGTATAATTCGTATAATATCCAAATTTCTGATAATTGCATAAAGGCCAATCAAAGCGCCCAAGACAATTATAATTTTAAAAATTAACATTAAATCCATAAATTAAGTTTTATTAATTTTAACTATAAATATCGTTGAAAATAAGTATTTAGTATATACTAACAAAATATGGAATCAGTAATATTAATATTAAATATTTTAATTTTAGCCTTCATTTTAGGAGGAGCCTTTTACTTTTACCAAAAAAATTCTAAAAAAAAATTAGAAGAAGAAATTGAAGATCAGTCAGAATTATTAGCCAAAAAAGATGAATTAAATGAATTAAAATCAAGCTTTCAAGAGTCTTTCAATCTCATGAGTAAGGAAATTGCCAAAGATATGAGTGGCGCCCTAACTAAAGTAGATGAAAAGGTTGGCAATTTTAATCAACAAGTGCAGTTATTAAATCAAAGTCAAGAGGGGATTACTAAAATTTTAGCAGGTGTTAAAAAGTATGGAACTTTAGCTGAATATTCTTTAGATGCTTTAATAAAGGATTTGTTACCAGCATCTCAATTTATGACTAATGTGAAAATGAAAGAAGACACTAGTGAAAATGTGGAATTCGCAATTAAGCTGCAAGGTGATGTGTTAGTGCCATTAGATTCTCATTTTCCGGTAGAAAAATTTAAAGCTATTACTGATGCATATGACGCAGATGATAAAAAAGCAGTTGCAGATGCTAGAACAAAATTAGCAAGTGCATTTAGGGCCAAAGCAAAGAGTGTGATGGAAAAATACATTGTTCCACCTAAAACCTCAAATTTTGCAATAGTGTATGCTCCTACAGAGAGCCTTTATAAAGAATTAACTGAATACCAAGATCCAAGCACTAAAGAGTTATTAACTCAAGAATTGATGAAAAAATATAAGATAGTAATTTGTGGTCCAAACACTCTTTCAGCTTATTTACAATCTTTACACATGGGTTTTCAGTCTCTTAAAATTTCAAAAAACGCAACAGAGATTTATGATCATTTAAAAACTATAAGTACAAGATTTTCTAGTCATTTTGATAATATTTATAAATTAAGAAAAAAACTTGAAGAGGCCATGACAGTTGTTGATGGTTTTGGAAAAGATGCAAGATCAATAACAAGAACTTTAGAAAACATAAAAGATCCCGAGCAAGTTGAAAAAGCTGTACTGACAGAGAACGTAGAGAAATTTGTTGAAAGAAATAAACAACTCAAAAAATAATTTCTTTTTTCACATATTACCGAATATAAGAAATCACATGCGTTGGAACAAAAAATACAATTATCCCTCGAGCTCAAGGGCTACTGAAGATGGAATAAGAAGATATGTTTTGGGAGAAGCAAAATTACCAAGTGTAACTTCAATACTTGATGCAACAAAATCTGAGGAAGATAAAGCGGCACTAGCAAATTGGAGAGAAAGAACAGGCTATAAAGAAGCTGAAGCAATTACAAAAGCAGCCAGTAGCAGAGGATCTCAAATGCATAGTTATTTAGAGTCTTATCTTTTAGGAAGAGAAAATTTGAGCTTTTTTGAGGATAATGAACAGCATAAGAAAATGGCAAAAGAAATTATCGATAAAGGATTAACAAACAGGTTACAGGAAATTTATGGAGTTGAGTGCACTATGCATTATCCTGAAAAGTATGCAGGCACTGCAGACTGTGTTGGACTATATGAGGGAAAGGAAACCATAATTGACTTTAAACAATCTAATAAACCAAAAAAAGCAGAGTACATAGACTCTTGGTTACTACAAACCGCAGCTTATTCATTAGCTCATAATGTAGTCTATAATTCAAATATTAATGCTTGTGTTATACTTGTTTGTACAGTGGATAATTTATTTCAAGAATTTAAAATTCAAGGAACTGAATTAATTACCTATCAAAATTTGTTTCTAGGAAGATTAAAAAAATTTTATGAACTTTCAAATTTAAATTAATTTTAAAAATGGATAAAATTATAATTTACGATACTGAAACAACTAACAGCACTATTTGGGGCTCTATAATTGAGGTTGGAGCAGTTGTAGTTGATAAAAATTTAAAAGAGATTGGAAAACTCAATATTAGAGGCAGAATGCCAGAGGGAGAGGTGCCAAGTGCAAAGGCTTTACTCGTTAATTCAACAAGTATTGATTTACTAACTAAAGGCAATTATTCACATTATGAATTTTTAGGTGCGGTAGAAAATTTTTTCTCCAAAGCTGGTCCAGCAATGTTTATGGGTTGGTCAAACTTAAATTTTGATAGAAGAATGTTTCATTTTAATTTCTTTAAAGGAAACAGGTATCCTTATCTTACCCACTCTTCACCAAATCAAGAACACGATGGTTTACATATAGCAAGGGCAGCACAAACTTTAAATCCAGAAACTTTAAAAACTGAATTGACCGAAGCTGGAAATCCAAGTCTTGCCTTAGAAGCATTAGCTAGAATGCAAGGATTTGATACGTCTCAACAACACACGGCTTTTCACGATGCGTATACTTCATTAAAAGTCCTTAGAATTATAAGAGATAAACATAAAGATAATTGGGATACTTTTCTAAAAACTTCAACAAAGACAAGTGTGGAAACATTACTTACAAATGACGGTATATATTCAATTTTTGAAAATGTTAAGGGTAGAAATATGATGTACCTTGCTTGCACCTTACACCCAAAGCATTGTTTTCATCCTTCATACGCATCATGGGGATATCTTTGGGATCTAAGGAGAGATCCTGAACCATTTTTAAATTTATCAGTCAATCAATTAAGAGATATTTTGAAAAAATTTAGTCCTAAAGCACTTAGGGTTTTAAAAACAAATAAAGCACCAGTTATGTTGAATAAAGAATATGCGTTAAAACAAAAGCCTTATTCAGAATTAGATTTAGCAACAATACAAAAAAGAGCTAAACTTGTTAGAGAAAATGAAAATTTCTGTAAAAATATTCAGATTATTCATAAAGAAGCAGCTGAAGAAAAAGCACAAACCAAAACTCAGGAGGATTTATTACCAGAGGAAACTTTGTACGAAAAATTTATTCCAAATAAAGATACTGCTTTATTTAAATTATGGCACAGTTCTTCTTGGGAGGATAAGTTGAGACTACTAGACAAGTTTCAAGACAAGAGATGTAGTTGGTTTGGTCAAAAAATAATTTATCAAGAAGCTCCTCAAATTTTACCACCTGACTTATATAGAAATATTAAAAGTGAAATTGCTAGAAGAATTTTAAGTAAAAATAAGGAAAAATGGCAAACAATTAATATGGCTTATACTGAAATTGATTATTTAAGAGATCAAGCATCAAATAGAGATGATGAGGTTGAATTAAAAAAATTGGATGAAATTAACCAATTTATTATGTCAATTGAAAAGAAGTATGAATTTACATAGTTGACTTTACGATTATTATTAATAAACCCATATTATGCTTATAGATTTTAAAGATGAAGATTTTGAGAGTAAAATTAAAAGCGAAGATGTATCTGTAATTCAATTTTCAGCTGCTTGGTGTGGTCCTTGTAAGACATTGAAACCAATAATGGATAAGTTAGCTGATGAGTACAAGGATAAAGCTGGTTTTTATTACGCTGATATTGAAGATGGAGGCATAAATACAGGAAGTGCCGCAGGAGTAAGAGGTGTCCCAACTGTCATAATTTATAAAAAAGGTGTTGAAGTTGATAGAAAAGTTGGTGGAGTTCCAGAGAGCAATATGAAAGAGTTCTTGGAAAAAAACATTTAGTTAATATTTAAAAATTCACCACTTAAATATAATGAACCAGTAATTAAAAGCAAATCATTATCTTTTAAGTTTATTGACTGAATAGCTTTTTGAATACTCTCCTTATAAATAACATTAGGTATATCCTTAAATTTTTCTTTTAATTCTTTTCCACTTATCGCGTTAGGTTGATTTGGTATATCAACTGTTGTTAAAGATGAAATATTTTTAAAATAACTTATATATTCTTCGTGATTTTTATTAGCCATCATCCCTATAATAACATGTTTGTTACAATCTAAAGTCTGAAGATACTCATTAAGAACTTTTGCTCCACTAGGATTATGCGAAGAGTCAAGGATCAGTCTATTATTTTTTACTAAGTTCTTAAGTTTACCAGATTTGATTTCCTCAAGTCTAGCAATATTGGATGCTTTTTGAACTCCATCTATTATGTGTTGGTCCTTAATTTCTATATCATCTAAAATTCTTAATGTTGCAATTGCTGTAGCAGCATTCTCAAGTTGAAATTGTCCATTTAAATTGGGTTTTGGAATTTTTAAACCACCATATTTATCCTCATAATAAAAGAAATTATTCTCCTTTAAAACAAAATTGTAATTTTCATTAAAAAAAAATTTATTTGCACTATTATCAGATATATTTTTTTTAATACATTCTATAATTTCATTAGAATTTTGTTTAGCAACTACTATGTTTGAATTCAGTAAAGAGGAGGTTTTTTCAAAAATTATTCTTTCAATAGTTCTGTCATTTTCTGGCAGCCAGTCTAAATGATCTTCACTACATGAGGTAACTATATTACAAAGATTTTTTTTTAAAATATTTACAGCATCCCCTCTCCCAAATAGGCCAAATTCTGTAATCACAAGATTTTCATTATACTTTTTGCATCCATAAAAAAATGCAGCTGTGAGAGCTTCAAAATATGTTAAAGGTTGATCATTGTTTACTTCTTCAATTTTAGATAATAAATCTGATAGATCATTATCACTAATCATTTTATCATTGTAAACAAATCTCTCATTAATACTCTTTACATGAGGAGAAGTGTATATATTACATTTAATATTAGCTTCTCGAAGTATAGATCTTAAAAAAGAAATTGTACTACCTTTCCCATTAGTGCCACAAACTTGTATACATTTTATTTCATCTTGTGGATTTCCTAATTTTTCACAAAGATTTTTTATACGATCAAGGCTAAGATCAATTTCTTTAGGATGCAGCTTTTGTAAGCGATTGATTATCTTCTGAAGTTTCATTTTCTTCAGAATTTATAACAGAATTTTTCTTTAACAATATTGATAATAAAGTTCCAATTTTTTTGGGAAGATCTTTTCTATCAACAATCAAGTCTACAAAACCTGTTTTTTCAACATATTCACTTTTTTGAAAACCTTCAGGTAATTCTTCTTTAACGGTACCTTGAATTACTCTTGCACCAGCAAATGCAATCAAAGCACCTGGTTCTGCTATGTGAATATCACCCAGCATAGCATACGATGCAGTAATGCCTCCAGCAGTTGGATCAGTAATACAAACAATGTATGGGAGGTTGTTTTTCTTCAATTCATTAATCGCTAAGGTTGTTCTAGTCATTTGTGATAATGAAATTAAACTTTCCATCATTCTCATTCCTCCACCAGCACTTACACATAAAAAAGGAGTTTTATTTTCTATTGCGTGCTGAATACCATATAAAAATGCCTCACCTTCTGCAGCAGCCATTGATGCTCCTAAAAAATCAAAGTCAGATGCAACAGCTGTAATTTTAATGTTACTTATTAATCCACAGACGACCATCATTCCACAATCCATTCCTGTTTTTTTTCTAGCACTTTTTAGTCTATCTTTATAAGATTTAGAATCAGTCCAGTTTAAGGGATCATCTTTTGGAATTGGAGTTTTGAAAATTTCATAATTTTTTTCTCCAAAAAGAATATCAAATCTTTGTTTAGGGGTAATTCTATGATGCTTGTTACACTCAGGCTCTGGGCACACCCATAAGTTTTTCTGAAGGTCTTTTTTTAAAATAGGACCTTTACAACAAGATGTCCAGTCACTATTAGCTATATCTTCTTTTGTAGCTCTTTTATGAAGAACAGACTTAATTTTTTCACCAGCTTTTATTATTTTGGTAATCCAGTTCATAAAATTTTATATTTAAGCTTTTTAACTAAATTAGCAACATTTGTGACAGGATTTTGTCTTTTTTGGATTGAATTTGTAATTTCTTTACAAATCGCACTTCCTACCACTAATCCGTCTGCTTTATTAAGAGATTTTATTGATTTTTCCGTAATTCCAAAGCCTATTACAACATTTTTTTTTGGATTTATTTTTTTAATTTTAAAGTAATTTAACATAATTTTTTTTGGAGAGACTTTTAGTTTACCCCCTGTAGTAGATAGCATGGATATAAAGTAATTCATAGGGTGTGAGTTTTTAATTATTTTTTTAAGTCTTTCATTTGATGTAGTAGGTGATAAAAGTTGAATTAAATAAATTGATTTCCTTTTGCATTCTTTTAAAAAAGATTTATTTTCTGGCCAAGGGAAATCAACCACAATTAAACCATTAACACCAACTTTTTTACATTTTTCTAAAAACTTTTTTTTACCGTATTGAAAAATCATATTGTAGTAACCCATTAAAATAATAGGCTTTGAATTTTTATTTTTTTTATATTTTTTGACTATCCAAAAAACATCTTCTGTTTTAATTCCATTTTTTATAGCCCTATATGAACTTGTTTGTATTTGGCTTCCATCTGCGACTGGTGTGTTATGTGGGACTCCTAGTTCTAAAATATCTGCATGTTTTGATATGGCATTGAGTATTACCAAAGATTGTTTTTTGGTATTATCACCTGCCACTGTATACGTTAAAAGAGCTGGTCTATTTTCCTCTTTAGCTTTTTTAAAAGCCAGATCAATTGGGTTAAACATATTTTTTACCAAGTCTTTTTTCCAAAATTTTTTTGTCTTTGTAAGCATCCCCGCAACTATTAACAACAACAATTGTATTTTTACTCATTTTTTTTGCTTCTTTTATTGCAACTGAAAAGGCGTGACTTGGTTCTAGAGATGGTCTTAATTTTTCATATTTTGTTACAAGCTTATAGGCATTTAATGCGTCTTCATCACTCGCAGCAGTGTATCTTGCTCTTTTAGTATCTTTGAGAAAACAATGAAGTGGAGAAATTCCTGGATAGTCAAGCCCTGCAGAAATAGATTCTGTTTCTTCTATTTGTCCATCTGAATTCTGATTTACATATTGGGCTGCGCCATGTAGTATTCCAATTTTTGAACCGTAGGTCAAAGGTGCTGCATGTCTTTTGCTTTTTTTAGGTCCTCCAGCTTCAACCCCAATAAACTCACATTGTTTTTTGTCATAATCCATAAACTCGTTCCAAAAACCGAAGCTTGAGCTACCACCACCTACACAATTATATAGTTTAAGTTTTTTTGGAATAGAACCAAATTCATTAATCAATTGAAATTTCAACTCTCTAGATATTTGACTGGTGCTCCACCCACAGATGCGAACAAAAACAGCTGGACCTACAGTGCTCCCAACACACATAGCTGTAGTGTCACAATTAGCAACCCAGAAACGCATACATTCAGAGACAGCATCAACTAGCGTTTGGCTCCCTGAATATACAGGTATTACTTCTGCACCATTTTTTTTCATAGCTCTTACATTTGGCTGTTGTCTCTCAATATCTTTTGCTCCCATAAAAATTTTACACTTTAAACCAAATTTTTTAGCTGCCATACTTAGCATTTTTCCTGCATATCCAGCACCAGTGTCTCCACATATAATTTTCTTTCCAGAGCGTTTTGCCAGTAAACAATGAACTGTAGCATTATAGATTTTATGTGCACCACCATTTGCATCGGACACAACCTTGGACCAAATCTGTGCTCCTCCAACATATTTTGTTAAGTTTTCTAATTTTATGAAACGAGTAGGTGTTCCAATCCAATTCTTAAAATGTCTATCTCTTTCAGCGATAAATTTTTTATCTTTTTTCAGTTTATTAAATAAAATTTCTAAATCTTCTATTGGTTTTTTCAAAGTCTCAGGAACAAAGTTACCTCCGAATTTACCTCCCCAAAATCCCAGATTATTTCCCTGATCTATTACGGGTATTCCTTTTTTTAGTTTCATATTTTTGATGATAAATTTAACAATTTATTAATTCTATTAATATCTTTTTTTCCATTCATGTCCTCAAGTGCTCCACTAAGGTCAATTATAAAGTCTTTATTTTTAAAGTTAGGAATATCATTTATTTGAATATTTCCCGCAATCATTTTATTCAAATTTTTAGATACTCCATTTAGTAGATTGTGATCAAAACTTTCTGACTTATGGTAGCCCTTCGAGTCAAATAGAATTATATCAGAAACATCGGAATAATCTTTATATTTGATTACATCATTTTTATTGGAAATAGTAATTGCAGAAATTATCTTAATTTTATATTTGAATTTTATTTCTCTTGTTCTAACAGGATCTACGTCATAAAGTTGATAATAATCAAAATTTAAACTTTTTATTTTTTCCAAAATTTCATCAGTGGGTTTTACAAGTACAGAAGTAAACTTTACTTGTCTTCTATCAACATTGATTAAACTTTTTAATTTTTCATATTCAATAAATCTTTTGCTTTTTTCATAGTTAGTAATGAAACCTATAAATTTTGGTGGGTGGGGATGATTTAAAATAAAGTCTAATGTTTTGGGATCTGAAACCCCACAAATTTTTATACCTCTAATCATTGACTTAGGTGATCAATTAATATTTGTGTATTTTTTTTAATGTTGCCTTTAGTTAAGTCTCTACCTATCACCAACCAGTCAGCTCCATTTGCATAAGCTTCATTAGGCGTTAAAACTCTTTTTTGATCATTTGTCATCTTAGAAAATCTAATCCCTGGAGTTATTATTTCTTTTTTAAAAAATTTCTTCACCAATTTTACCTCTTGTGCGCTACAAACAATAGCATCTAATTTTGCTTTGTTAGCCAACTTTGCCTGGTGAAGTACTAATTTTTTTACATCTTTATTAAATCCAATTTCTCTCAATGCTTTATTATCCAAAGAAGTAAGAACCGTCACACCTATTAGTTTTATTTTACCGGATATCTTTTTTGCAGCCTTAAGGGCAACTAATCCCGAACTAATATGTATAGTTAAGTAATCAATTTTTAAATCTTTAATTGCTTTTATTGTTGATGCACAAGTATTTGGAATATCATTAAGTTTTAAATCTGCAAATATAATCTTATTTCTTAATTTAGATAAAAAAATTCTACCATTTTTTGAGTTTAAAAATTCTAAACCTAATTTATATCCAATTTTTAATTTACTGTTTTGAGTATCTTTAATAATTTTTTTTATTTTTGAAATTTTTGTAGTATCACAAGCAATAAATATTTTACTCTTTTTCATTGTTAATCTTTTTAAACATTTCTTTACTCATTTTCCAATGAATTACTTTCTTAGCTGGTACAGCAATTTTCTCACCAGTTTTAGGATTTCTTCTTATGGATGATTTTTGATTACGTATGCTAAGAGAACCCCAACCCCTAATTTCCACTCTTTCTTCTCTTTTTAAAGCTTTCTTTAACTCTGAAAATATAATATTTGTCACTTTTTCAATATCTTTTTTTTGAAAATTTGGAAAGCTTTTAGAAATTTGTTTTAAAAGTTTTGACTTTACAACAACCAATTTGTCTCTTCTTTACAATTATATTTCCTTATTTTTCTTTGTCTTTTTTCTTTAAGTCATCAGATAAAGAAGAAAAAGGAAGATTTTTTCCAGATCCCTCTGCTCCATACTTTTTAAGTGCTTCTCTTTTTTCTATTTCTTCTAGAAGCCTCATACTTAATGAAACCTTTCGCTTATCTAAATCTATTTCAGAAATAGCGCAATCTATTTTTTCTCCACCAGTAAATCTAGACGGGCGGGCATCTGCTGAATTGATTGCTATTTGAGATTTTTTAATGACAAAATCCATTTCACACCCTTCTGGTCTTACAACTAATCCTTTATTATCTGTTGATATAATTTTAACAGTAATAGTTTGATTTTTTTTCTTATCACTAAACCAATCTAGTGGATCTTTTTGTGTTTGTTTATATCCTACTCTAACTTTTTGTTCATCAACTTTAATTTCCAATACTTTAACTTTTATTTTGTCACCCTTTTTATATTTTGCTAGTTCTTCTTCTCCGTTATTAAGATAAGTTAGATCATTGCAATGTAAGAAAGTATCAATGTTAATATCTTCAACCTTTATAAATAATGAATAATCATTTTTGTTGATTATCTCACCATTAACAATCGTTCCAACTGGATATTTTTTATTAAAAGTTTCGAATGGGTTTTCCAATGTTAACCTATGAGAAATTGCTACTCTTCTCTTTTCTTTATCTATTTCTGTTATCACACAGTCAATTTCATCACCGACTTTAAACATTTTTTTTACCGAAACATTTTTTTTACTCCAACTAAGTTCAGATGAATGCAGTAATGCAGTTAAACCAGGTAACTCTGTGAGTTCACAAAAGGCCCCAAAATCTTGAAGTTTTTTCACAACAAATTTATAAGTATTGTTTAATTTGTAATCATCAATTTGCTCGAAAGGATCTGGAGACATTTGTTTGACTGAGCATCCTACTTGTAACTTTTCTTTATCGACAGATATTACTTTTAAATCGTGCTTTTCACCTATATTAAAAACCTCATCAGGATGATTTACTCTGCTATAACTTATTTCTTGAAGATGGACAAGCACGTCTAATTCACCATTAACATTAAAAAAACATCCAAAGGTACTATAACCTTTTACCTCAGCTCCTTTTATAATATCACCGACCTTGTATTTTTCCACAATTTTTGCTTTATCCTCTTTTTTAAAGGAAGAGATAATTTCTCTTCTTGATACACAAGCATTTCCTCTGATTTTATCTAATTTAATTAATGCAAATTTTTGTGGTTCGTTCATAAGATGACTAATATCTTTTAGGGGCTTATCACTGATCTGTGAACCTGGTAAAAACATTAAAGATCCTGTATCGATGTGCTCTACAATACAACCACCTTTACATTTTGAGGTAATTTTACCCATGATTGGCTCTTTTTTTTCATAAGCTTCCACAAGTTTATCCCATCCTTTTATTTTTTGAGCTTTACTCGCTGAAACTAGAACTTCACCGTTTTTATCCTCTATCTTTTCCAACAAAACTGAAATTTTTTCACCAACTTTAATTTTTTCACCTAAACCCATATTTTTTAATTCATTTATATCAAGAACAGGCTCGGACTTCATGTTTTCTATATAAAGGAAAACAAATTTTTCTGTAATTTTGTTAATTTTTCCCTCAATAATTTTTCCTTCTTCGATGTGGGATTTAGATAACTGACTATTAAGTAGTTCTTTAAATTCTTTAGATGCTGGACTAGATAAATCTTTATAAATTTCCATTAATTTTAATTTTTTTGTCTATAATTTTTTTTATTTTTAAAAAACACGCTCTTTTAGATAAATTTGTGGTGTTAATCAATACCGAATCTTTTGTTTTCTTAAGAGGAGAAATGTTACGTGAATAGTCATTTTTATCCCGTTTTTTAATACTTTTTAGCACATCCTTAAAATTAATGCTTTTATTAAAACGTTTCAATTCTTTATATCTTCTCTGTGCTCTAGTCTTAATATTAGCTGTTATAAAAAACTTAAACTCTGCATCCGGTATTATCTTATAAGTAATATCTCTCCCATCTAGACAAGACCCGTTATATTTTAGTGGAGGATTATAGGCACAGTCCAATTGAAATGAGTGAACTAATTTTCTTATTTTTTTGTCTTTAGCTATAATTGAAGCCACTGTCGCTACTTTATCAGTTAAAAGTTTTTTATTTTGTAAATCTTTAATTCTTAGTTTTTTGATTTTTTCTCCAATATATCTAAAATTATATTTTGTAGGATGTGAAATTTTTATATTAGCAATATATCTATAACATCTACCTGTATCAAGATGTAATAAATTATAATGTTTAGAAATTAGTTTTGCCTGAGTTCCTGCTCCTGCAGCAGCGGGTGAATCGATAGCTATCTTGATTATTTTTTTTCTTTTTTTCATTATTTTCTTAATTCATTTATTATCTTTAAAAAATTTGGAAAGGATGTTCTTATAGATTGAATGTCATGTATCTTCCATTCTCCCCCAAATGACAACGCGGCTATAACACTAGTCATGAATACTCTATGATCTTTAAGATAATTTTTAATAACTATTTTCTTATTAATCTTTAGATTTGGATTACCAAAAATCTTAATCGAGTCATTTGTCATAATATTTTTTATACCCATTTTGTTTAAAATTTTAGAGCCCCATTTTAGTCTTGGGCTTTCTTTTTTATTCAATTCGGCCAAACCATTAAAATAAGAAATACCACCAGCTTTAGCTGCTACTAAAAAAATCACTAAAAATTCATCTATAGCGCTAGCATTTAATGCAGGGGGGCAATTGATTGGCTTAATTGATTTAGAACTATTAATTTTGATATCTGCAATTTCCTCTCCTTTGTAAGTTTTTTTATTTAGGAAATTTATATTCACGCCCATTTTTTTTAAAATAGTAATGATCCCAACTCTTGATGGGTTTATATTTACGTTTTTTATTATAAGTTTAGAATTGTTAGTGAGTGCGGTAAGTGCAATAAAAAAAGCACCAGAACTTATGTCAGAGGGAATATCATAGTTAATTGTTCTAATTTTTTTTACTTTTTTAATTTGTATCAAATCATAATTCTTTTTTTTAATGACTCGAATGGGTAAGTTTAAATTTTCCATCATTTTTTCTGTATGGCTTCGACTTTTTTTTGCTTTTATATAAGTCGTTCCATTAGCTCTCATTGCAGCAAGCATTACCGCACTTTTGCATTGAGCTGAGCCTCTCATTTCATGATATTTAATAGCTTTCAATGTTTTTGATCCTAGGATTGTAAGTGGCAAACTGAAATTTTTTCTTAATTTAAATTTAGCTCCGAATTTAGATAATGGAGAAGTTACTCTTTTAAAGTCTCTTTTTGATAAGCTTTTGTCGCCAATTAACTTAATTGTTTTAGTGGAGTTGATGATTAAACCAAGAATTAATCTACCTAAGGTTGCTGAATTTCCAGCATTTATAATTGTATTTTTTTTAAAATTATAACCATTGATCCCTTTTCCAAAAACCGAAATGGTATTATTTTTTTGAACAACTTTAATTCCAAATTTTTTTACAATATTAATCGCTGATAGGACATCTTCTGATATTAATAAATTTTTAGCTTTTGAAATACCTGAGCCTATTGAGGCAAAAAGGACCCATCTAATACTAATACTTTTATCACCGCTAACAAAAATTTTTTTTTTGAAATCTCTAATTTTTTTTTTGATTATAATTTGATTAGGCATATTGGTTAGTTTATATTAAAACTATCACCAAAATATGCATTTTGAGCACTAATATTTTTTACTAAGTTCGAGGGTGTGTCTTGGGCGATAATTTTACAATTACTTAAAATCATAGCCACATCCACACACGCAAGTAAATCTCTAGCCTGATGATCACATATACAAATAGTAATACGGCTTTCTTGTTGTAAGTTCACAATTATTTCTTGAAGCATTTTTATAGTTAGAACATCTAAAGCAGCAAATGGTTCGTCTAAAAGTAGAACTTTTGGCTCACTCAATAGAGCTAATGCAAGAACCAGCTTTCGTTTTTGGCCACCAGAGAGATGTTTAGCCTTAATGTCTTTTAAGCTGTCTAGCTCAAATTTTGAAAGAACATAATTTATTCTTTGAGTCCTGAGATTCTTGTCTGTAATTATTATTTCGCTAATAGCTTTTAAATTATCATGTAAGGATAAGTCATTAAAATATCCACCATATTGTGGAACATACCCAACTTTAAATTTTTTTGTTCTCAAATAGATTGGAAAACTTGTTGCGTCATGACCATTAATTAATATTTTACCATACATAGGAGATATCAATCCGGTGATAAGATTAAATATAGTAGATTTACCCACTCCGTTGGGACCTAACATTCCAAAAATTTGTCCTTCATTTATTTTAAAGTTAATATTATCTAGAATAAGTCTGTTACCATAAGACAACGAAATATTTTTAAATTCAATAATAGTATTAGTATTTTTAAATGACTTTATACGGAACTTTTTAATAATACCCATTTTTTTTAATTTGATTTTATTTTAACTTTTTTCTCTTTTTCGTACATAAAAATCTTTGCGTCCTTAGTTGTGATATTGATTTCCACAACATCAGCTTTAAGAAAGTTTTTTTCATTTGAATAAACAACATTTTTTGAAATTATCAATGAATTTCTATTGAGAGAAAAATCTAGGTAATTCCCATTAATTTTGTTATCACCGTAAATAATCACAACGTTTTTAGAAAAAATAGTATCATAATTGTTAATATTATACTTTCCATAATTAGATTGAATACTTATAGTTTCTCCATCTACCATAATCACATTTGCCTTAACGTTAGTTAGGAATATTATCTTATTATTAGTTAGATCAATTTGTCCTTCATCTGCATTTAAAATATATTCGTTACCTTTGACATCTTTAGATCTATAACTTACATCTTTTATTATATTAGTTGTTGCATTTATATCCTCAGCAATAGTTTCTTTCTCTATAGGAGTCTTTTTTTCCTCTTTAAAAAACTTTAGACTAGAAAAAAAAATTGCAATCAAGACAGATAGCCCAAGCAGAATTTTTATTACTAAACTATTTGTCATTTAGGATATATTCGATTGCAGTATTGTATGTACGTGAAGCACCCCTATTGTTTTTTTTTTATTTTTTTTGTCAAAAACACATAAAGACGTAATTTTCCGGTTACTCATTATTGATAAAGCTTTTGCAGCTAAATCATTTTTTTCGACACTAATTGGATTTTTTGTCATAACTTTGTTTACTTTAGTGGCATGTAAACTTGGATTCTTTTGATTAAACCTTCTAATTTGACCGTCGGTGATAATTCCCGTGGTGTGTTTTTTTTTGTTTTGAACTATTAATACACCAAGTTTTTTATCACTCAATATTTTTAAAGCTGCTTTCATTTTTAAATTTTCACTAACAAAAGGTATTTTTTTTCCAGTCAACATTATGTCTTCTACAGTTTTTAATTTTGCCCCCAATGTTCCTGCAGGATGTAGTTTCTTAAAATCAAGTTTATTAAATTTTTTTTGTTTCATTACCGATATAGCTAGAGCATCACCCAAAGCTAATTGAACCGAAGTGCTTGAGGTTGGAACTATTCCACCCGACTCTTTTACTTGGGGTGTCAATAATTTAATATCTGAGGCATTATATAAAGTTGAGTCTTTTTTTGAGACAATCCCTATTAACAAAACTTTATTTCTATTTGCGAATTGGATAATATTTTTTAATTCATTTGTTTCACCAGAATAACTTATCAAAATTAGAATATCTTTTTTTGTAATGCTTCCAAGATCACCATGAGATGAATTGCTTGCAGATAAAAAAAAAGCTGGAGTTCCAACAGATGAAAATGTAGCTGCTATTTTATTTGCAATTAAACCACTTTTTCCAACACCACAAAGAATTACTTTAGATTGACACTTCGCAATTTCATTTACAGCTATATTAAATGAATTATTCAAGTTTTTTTTCAATCTTACTAATCCAGAAATTTCTAAATTTATTACTTCTTTTGCAGTTTTAAGAAAATTTTTCTTCATTTCTAATGTTCAAAAGTCGATAGTTTGTATCCTGCAATTTCCATGTCAACTAAAATAGGTATTACCTCCATAGATTTTTTAAATAAATCTATTCTTTTTTCTCTTTCTAACATTTTAATTAATTTATTTCTTATCTCAAATAGATGTTCGGTATCTGAGGCTGCATATTTAATTTGTTTTTCTGACAGATTTGGATCACCCCAATCACTTTGTTGTTCTTTTTTTGAGATATCTTTTCCACAAAATTCTTTAACTAGATCTTTGTAACCATGATATGAGCTAGCTGTTCTTGCTATTTTTGAGGCAACTTTTGTACAAAAAATATTTTCTGGTTCAACATGAAGGTGATATTTCAACCACAATAAATCTTGTCTTGCATAATGCATAATGTATTGCGTATTTTTATTAGATAAAGCTTTTACTAAATTTGGAGCATGATAAGTTTCTCTATTGAGTTTTATTAGATAAAAATTTTTTGACTCAAGTCCTAATTGAACTAAGGTGAGTGGATCTCTACCCAGCACCAATCCTAAAGCTTCATTATCTAGGCCGATAAGCTTTTCATTTGATAAATCCAAATCTTCAGGTAAATCATTTTCAAAAACTTTGATATTACTCATATATATTTATATATATAAGACTTAATAATAATGTCTATTTTTTGATTACTAATATGAAAAAAATTTTAATATGGGGTGGCACTGGTCAAATTGGTGCTCATCTTGCAAGAAAGCTAACTCAAAATAACTATACTGTTACCGTAGTTACGAGAAATATTCACCAAAAAGGTCATATAATTAAAACTCAGGGCAATGCGGGGTATATAGAAATAAAAGAGTGTAGTATTTTTGATGAAAAAAAAATAAGAAAACTTTTTAAGTCGGCCGATATTTGTATCAATCTAATCGGTATTTTATTTGAAAAAAAAAATGGGAACTCGTTTAAGAATATTCATTCTGTCTTTCCGTCACTTTTAGCTAAACTCTGTAAAGAATATAAATTAAAACAATTTATTCATATTTCTGCATTAGGCATTAATGAAGCATTAGACTCTAATTATGCTATGAGCAAACTGAATGGTGAACAAAATATTTTGAAGATATTTCCTAAAACAACAATTTTAAGGCCTTCAATAGTTTATTCATCATCAGATAATTTCAGCCGTAATTTGATGACATTATTAAGTAGATTACCTATTTTCCCTTTATATTATAATGGAAAAACAAAATTCACCCCAATCCATTGTTCAGATTTGACTGACATAATTTATTTTTTAGTTTCAAAAAGAATGAATTTGAACGTTATAGAGTGTATTGGTCCTGAGGTTCTCACATTTAAAGAAATTTTAATCATTTTACTTAATGCAATAAATAAAAAAAGACTATTAATACCACTCCCACTTACTCTCGCAATGGCTACAGCTAAATTTTTCCAATTGTTGCCCAATCCTTTGTTAACTGTTGATCAGCTTAAATTACTAAAATATGATAATGTTGTATCTGGTAAATATAAAACAAATTTTGATATTGGTTTACCTGCTAAAAAAATTTTTGGTCAAGAAATTAAAAAATATTCTTATATGTGGACAGAGGGTGGTGAATATTCGAGAAAAAAAGAAAACCAGAATTAAATTTCGCTAAGCAGATTTTATTTTTTTTCCTATAAATCCAGGTATATCATCTTTTTCAACCAGGTCTTCCTTTTTACCTTTCGGTTGATAAGCATAAAGCAAATGAAGCTTGCAGTAAGAAAAATCTTTTAATGATGATCTTCCACAAAAATAAAATGATTGTTCATTTGGATGGCCAATGGGCCATTTACAAGAATTTTCATCTAGTTCTTCAAGTTGTTTTGGATTTTCAGGTTCAAAATCTTTTTCAATAATTAATGATCTAAATTTACTTCTTCGTCCTCTTTTAATTTTATTGTTTTTTTGTTCAGCTGTATTGTGGTAGTTTTCTTTAGAGGATACTGTTCTAGTTTTAATTTTTGCTGAAAGATTAAGTCTATGTGCTTTTCCAATCACAGCATTTCGAGTGATACCGCCAATTATTTCAGCTATTTGGCTTGCAGTGTTTCCCTTACCCCAAAGCTCTTTCAATTTATTAACTTTTTCTTCAGTCCAGCTCATAATTTACTATATAGTGTATTTAAAAAATATATAAACACAATATACTGATAAAAAATACTAATAAACAATATATTATTTTCAGTTATCAACATTATTTAAATTGAATTATTTATAATGATATTCAATCACAACTTGTATTTAATTTTTTTGTTTATACAAACAATATTGAAATGAGCAATTTAGCAAAAAATTATAATAGAAAAAAAATTTCTTTTTCAAAAGGTAAAGGAAGCTATCTTTACACTTCCAAAGGAGTGAAATATTTAGATTTTGTCCAAGGAATAGCTGTAAATTGTTTAGGTCACGCACATCCTAAACTAGTCAAAACAATAAATAATCAATCTAAAAAACTTTGGCATATTTCAAATGCTTTTAAAATTCCTGAGGGAGAGAAATTAGCAAAAAAATTATGTCGAAAAACTTTTGCTGATTATGTAATATTCCAAAATAGTGGTGCAGAAGCCACTGAAGCATCTATTAAAGTTGCTAGAAGATATTTTTATTCGATTGGAAAACCGTATAAAAACAGAATTTTGTGTGTAAAAAATTCTTTTCATGGTAGAACCATTGCAGCAATTTTTGCGAGTGGATCAAAAAAAATGACAGAAGGTTTTGGACCTAAAGTTCCAGGATTTGATCATTTTACTTTTGGAAATCATAAATCTTTGAAAAAAAAAATCACTAAAAATACGGCAGCTATAATGGTTGAGCCGATTATGGGAGAAGGAGGTATAAAAGTGATACCAGATTGGTGCCTGAAAGAATTAAGAAAATTATGCACTAAAAAAAAAATTTTATTAATAATTGATGAAGTTCAGACAGGAATTTCACGATCAGCAGATTTCTTGGCTTTTGAAAGCTCAAAAATAAAACCAGATATTGTTCCTATTGCAAAAGGAATAGGTGGTGGATTTCCTATTGGTGCAGTTTTAATGAACAAAAAAGTAGCCTCTGGAATGACACCTGGTACTCATGGTTCAACTTTTGGTGGGAATCCTTTAGCAATGGCTGTTGGAAATTCTGTAATAGATATAGTTTCAAGCAAAAAATTCTTAAACAACATAAAAAAATTATCAAAATATTTTTTGATAAATTTAAATCTTTTAAAAAGAAAATATCCACAGATTATAAGAGAAATACGAGGAAAAGGTTTACTAATTGGAGTTCAGCTTTATAAAAATCAGCCAAAGTTTATTAATGAATTGATGAAAAATAAATTACTAACTATTCGCGCGGCCGAAAATGTTGTTCGTATTTTACCTCCACTAAATGTCAAAAAAACAGAAATTAATCAAGCAATAAAAATCATTGATCATGTGTGTTCAAGAATGAAATAAAATGAGACATTTTATAAATTTAAAAGATATTTCAGCTAAAGATCTTAGAAAAATTATTAGTGATGCACAAAAAAGAAAAAATTTAAGAAAAAAACTGAATCATCTTGATGTGGATCAAGATGCTCCACTTAAAGGAAAATTATTAATTCAAATGTTTGAGAAATCAAGCTTGAGGACAAGACTAAGTTTTTATCTTGCTATCAGACAACTTGGAGGAAGTACTTTAACATTAAGACCTGATGAACTTCATCTGTCCAAAGGTGGTGAAAGTTTGGAGGATACTGCTAAGATATTATCTAATTTCGGTAATGCTTTCATGTTAAGAACGGATAGTGATAAAAAACTAGAGGAATTTAAAAAACATTTGTCAATCCCAGTTATTAACGGATTGAGCCCTTCTTCTCACCCAACCCAGATTTTGTCAGATATCTTTACAGTTGAAGAAATAAAGAAGAAGCCTATACACAATTTAAATGTTGCATGGATAGGGGACAGTAATAATGTTTTAAATTCTTTGATTGCAGCTTCAATTAAATTTTCATTTAAATTAAATATTGGTTGTCCTAAAAAATATAAACCAAATAAAAATATTATGGACTACATAAAAAAAAATAATAATAAAATAAATATTTATTCAAGTCCTCATAAAGCCATTTTTAACGCTGATGTTCTATTTTCTGATAAAGTTATATCTATCAATGACAAAGTGAATAAAACAAAAAAATTGAAAAGCTTTAAAAGATTTAAGATTGATAAAAGACTAATGAGTTATGCAAAGAAAAATTGTATTTTTCTCCACTGTTTGCCAAGGGGAAATGAAGTGGATGAAAAAGTATTTTCTAGTAAACAATCAAAAGTTTGGATACAAGCACAAAACAGAGTGCATGTGCAAAAATCCATCTTACTTTATTGTCTTGGAAAATTAAGGTAGAGGCAATGGGTTGTCTGAATTTTTGTTCAAGTATTTAATCACTGAAGCCCTATCTGTCTCTTTTCTTAATCCTGCAAATGCCATTTTTGTTCCTTTAATCCATTTTGCAGGTTTGATCAAATATCCATTTAATTCTTCAAATGTCCATTCTTTTCCATATCCAGCTAATGCTTTAGAATATTTGTAATCATTTACAACACCAACTTTTCTCCCAACAACATTGTATAGTGCGGGTCCAATATTATTTTTTCCGCCTTTTACGATTGAATGACAAGCCGCACATTTTTTAAAAACCTTTTCCCCAGTTTCGATATCTCCCATAGCCATTAAAGCGGCGATATCTATTTTTTGCTCTACCGTTTCACTTTCAGTTTTTAATTGTGTAGTAACTGACTGTTCAACATCAACTGCGTATCCTGGTGTTTTAGGTTTTTCAACATAGAAAATTATGTTAGATAGTTTGCCAATGCCTATCAAAAGGAGAGCCACTAGTAAAATCGCAGCAACTATTTTGTTTATTTCAAAAGAATCCATTTTATAAAATTTTATTTTGAACGTATAACATTATAATTTAAAAATTGCTTATATATTTGATGTATATTATTGCCTCTGCTTATAGTGTATTAATAAATAACAATGATGTATGAAAACACTGATTATAATACCATCAAGACTAGCAGCAACTAGGTTGCCTGGAAAACCACTTTTAAAAATAAATGGTTTATCAATCATTTCTCACGTATTTAAAAAGGCTGAGGAGGCAAAAATTGGAGATGTATTAGTCGCAACTGAAAATCAAGAAATCTTCGATGATGTTATAAAAAATGGTGGTCAAGCAGTTTTGACTAGCAACAGACATAATACTGGGACGGACAGAATTTATGAAGCTTTACAAAAAATCAAAATTCCAAATATTGATTTAGTAATGAATCTTCAAGGAGATGAGCCTTTAATTGATGTTGATGATATAAGAAATCTTAATCAGCAAATGATAAATAAAAATTCTAAAATGGGTACTTTGGCTTCAAAAATTTCAGATAAAAAACTTTACAACAATCAAAGTGTGGTTAAAGTAAAAACAAAAGAAAAATTAAATAACAAAAATTTTCCAGAAGTAATTAATTTCAATAGAACAACCTTAAATAAAGACTTAAATACATATCATCATGTAGGCATTTATTGTTATGAAATGGGAACACTAAAAGATTTTGTTTCATATAAGCAATCTCCTAATGAGATCAAATATAAGTTAGAACAATTAAGAGCTTTAGAAAATAAAATTAAAATTAATGTTGCTCTTGCCAAATCACATTCAATTGGAATAGATACAAAAGAGGATTTTGTGGCTATTAAAAAGATTATGGAATATAAGATCTGATGGAAAAAATTTATTTTCAAGGAACATTTGGGGCATATTCACATCTAGCTGCTTTATCAGTCGCTCCAAAAGCTAAGATAATACCTTGCAAGACTTTTGATGAGTGTTTTTTGAGAGCTTTTGAAGACCCATCTTCCAGAATAATTATACCAGAATCTAACAGAATTACTGGAAATATAGGGATTGAATATTTGGTATTTAAACATCGATTAAATATTTATTCAGAATATTTTCAAAAAATTGAACACAATTTGTTAGTAATACCTGGTACAAAAATTTCTGACATAAAAAATGTTTACTCTCATTCACAAGCACTTTCACAATGTTCAAATTTTATAAAATCAAATAATCTAATTGAACACGTTAGAGCAGATACAGCTGGATCAGCAGAAATGATATCTAGAATTAAAGATAATAAAAATGCCGCAATAGCTTCTACTTTAAGTGCAGAAACTTATGGATTAGAAATAATAAGAAAAAATATTGAAAATGAAAAAGGAAATCTTACCAGGTTTTTAATTATGGGTAAAAACATCTTTCAACCGGAATATGGTAATAAAAAATATATCACATCTTTTTTATTTAAATTAAAAAGTAAACCAGCAGCCTTATATCAATCACTGGGTGGCTTTGCTATTAATGGTGTAAACTTAACCAAACTACAAAGTTACCCTGAAAAAAATTCCTTCGATTCTTATTTTTTCTTATGTGATCTTGATGGTCATATAGAAGATGCAAAAGTTAAAAAATCATTGGAGGAATTAGGTTTGCATTGTCAAGATTTTCACGTTTTAGGTGTTTTTGAAGCTGACGAAATAAGAGGAAAGTAATTTATATTCTTTTGTTGTAGATTAGAAAATATTACTGCTATAATACTTTTGGAGGCTAGAGGTGAACACTCCTTGAATCCTAGGAGGATCGAAAGATAGCACTAGTAAAGAGAGTTTTTCAGGTTCTAGTCTCCTAAGGATTAAAAATGAACAAAAAATCTAAAGTGTTAGCACTAAAATATAGACCAAAAATTTTTGAGGAATTAATTGGTCAAAAAGTTGCATCTGATACAATTATTAACTCAATTAAAGCTGGTAAAATTCCAAATGCATATCTTTTTACAGGAATTCGTGGTGTAGGTAAAACAACGATAGCAAGAATTGTTGCAAAATCTCTTAATTGTTTAAATGGAATAGAAAAGCTTTGTGAAAAAAATTTATGCATGAATTGTGAGAGTATTTCAAAATCAAGTCATATGGATGTTTTAGAGCTAAATGGAGCAGACAAAACATCAATTAATGATATTAGAGACCTAATAGAGTTTTCAAAATATGGACCGACTTCCTCAAAATACAAAATTTTTATTATTGATGAAGTACATCAAATATCCTCTAGTGCATTTAATGCTCTTTTAAAAATTCTTGAAGAGCCACCAAATTATTTAAAATTCATCCTCGCTACAACTGAAATTAAAAAAGTTCCGGTGACTATTATATCAAGATGTCAAAGATTTGACTTATCCAGAGTCAAATCTGAGGATTTATTTCAATTTATCAAAAAAGTAAAAGATAAAGAGAATGGAAATGTCTCCGATGAAGCTCTGAAATTAATCGTTAAAATCTCTGAGGGTTCTGTTAGAGATGCATTATCGTTATTAGATAGAGGTCTGTTATCGCTTAAAAAAAATAAAGAATTAGATTTAAGTGAAGCTCAAAAAATTTTTGGATATTTTGACAAATCCCAACTTATCGAAATGTTTAATCTAGTTTTGAAGGGTGATGAAAAAAAAGTTTTGGAAATTTATAGAAAGATTTTTGACCAAGGTATAGATCCTAAAGTTTTCTTAAATGATTTTTTAGAGTTAATATATTATTTTAAAAATATAAACTCGTTAACGCTTGAAAGCACAAACTTTTCTTTAAATGATGAAGAATTCAACAGAATCAAAAAGATTTCCAATTCCATAGATAACAAAGTACTTATTTTATTTTGGCAATTTACGATCAAAACCATCGAAGAGTTAGAAGTAGTTTTTAATCAAAACTTATCAATTGAAATGTATTTAATACGATTAATATATCTTAGTCCTCTTAAGCAAAGAATAGATATAGAAAATGATCAGACAAAATTATCATTAGAGAAAGATTTAAACTACACTTCTAAAAATGACGTAATCGATCAAATCAAAAATATTACCCAAGAAAAAAAGAATAAACCTGAAAGCGATACAAATATTAAAGCTGAAAATAGGGTAATTGACTCATTTAAAAATCTTTTAGATATTTGTAATGAAAAGAAAGAAATTAAATTAAAATATGAACTTGAAAAAAACGTTAATTTAGTAAATTTTGAGAGAAACAGAATAGAAATATCTTTTAATGAAAACTTGGATAAATCTTTTGTTAAAGAACTATCCTCAAAACTTTATGAGTGGACTGGAGAGAGATGGATAATTTCTTTCAGTAAAGAAATGGGGCAAATTTCTGTAAAACAACGAGCAGACGACAATAAAAAAAAATTAATTAATGATATAAAAAAAACTAAATTGTATAATAATTTTATAAAAAAATTTCCAGATGCAAATTTAAATGATGTAATTTTGGATGAAGAGGATGAGGACAGATGACAGATTTTTCTAAAATTTTGGATAAGGCAAAAGAGCTTGAGGCAAAAATGAAAGAGAGCCAAGAAAACATTAAAAAAATTAGAGTAGAGGGAGTTTCTGGATCTAATTCTGTTAAAATAATTTTAGATGGAGATGGAGAAATGCAAAAAATTGAAATTTCAGATGATATTCTTAAAGAGAGAAAGTCAATTATAGAGGATTTAATAGTAGCTGCTCATAACAATGCAAGGTTACAATTGAAATCCAAAACATCAGATGAAATTTCGAAAGCAACTGGTGGTTTTGGTATTCCAGGTTTTAAATGGCCATTATAAATAATGCAAAATATAAATGAGATAGAAGAATTAATTAAATTGATTTCTAAATTACCTGGATTAGGGCCAAAATCAGCAAAAAGGATTGTTTTAAAATTGATAAATGATAGGGATCAGCTGATCAAACCTTTGGCAAGTGTATTAGCTCAAATTTATAAAAATGTTTCTAGATGTAAAAATTGTGGTTCGTTAAAATCTACGCTAGTAGGTTGTGATAATTGTGAAAACTCAAAAAAAAAATTTGATAAGATTTGTGTTGTAGAGGACATAGCCGACCAATGGTCTATTGAGAACTCTAATATATACCAGGGATATTTTCACATTCTTGGTGGCACAATCTCATCTGCAGGAAATAGAAAAGGAGATTTGTTAATCGATTCTTTAGTAGAGAGAGTTAAAAAAGACAAAATTGAGGAGGTAATTTTAGCCACTAGTGCCACAATAGAAGGTCAAACGACTGCCTACTACATTCAAGAAAGTTTAAAAAATTCCAAAGTAAGAATTACTAAGCTAGCCCAAGGTTTGCCGGTAGGTGGTGAGATAGAAAGTCTAGATGATGGAACTTTAATTTCTGCTTTTAAAAATCGATCTAATTTGATTTCGAACTCAGATTAGATTTTTTTTTTAATCTGTTAAAATGAAGTAATGGTTCAGTGTAACCTGAAGGTTGTTCTTTCCCTTTAAACACTAGATCACAAGCAGTTTGAAATGCTAAAGAATTTTCATAATTGTTACTCATTTTAACATATAACGGATCACTTTTATTCTGCTCATCAACTATTTTAGCCATCTCTTTCATTATTTCAATTACTTGTATTCTTGTTGTAATTCCATGATGGATCCAGTTGGCTATATGCTGAGATGAAATTCTAAGAGTTGCCCTATCTTCCATCAAACCTACATTGTTAATATCAGGTACTTTGGAACAACCCACACCTTGATCTACCCATCTTACAACATAACCCAATAAAGTTTGTGCAGAATTGGAAATTTCTTTATTTATATCTTCTACAGACCAATTAGGTCGGTCCGCTATTGGGATTGTTAAGAGATCATCTATTTTAGCTGGTTCTCTATCCATTAATTTTTTTTGT